>RFXE01000004.1 GCA_009921785.1 Alphaproteobacteria bacterium | reverse complement strand
GATCTTTCGAGGTTGAATGAGACTTTGAAACGACTCTCGGGACATATTATCTTTAAAAAGCTTGAAAAATTATCTCCGCTCTCGATTGCTATGATTCTCGAGATCGGTCGTGAGACGGTTTATGGGGAAGGTGTGGAAGCTTTGCTCGCAGAAGCGGAAGCCGAATATCTCGCCGAGGCTCTTTCGTGACGTCTGACAATAAAAGTGACAAGAGCCATTTCATGCTCGGCGATCTCCGGTTGGAGCCCGATTATAGCGGCGCGCTTTATGCACCTGATTTTGAAACATTGATTGTTGCTGATCTTCATTTCGAGAAGGCTTCTACACTTTATCAGAAAACCGGATCAGCATATCCGCCCTTCGATACCCATGACACGCTATTGCGATTAGGTGATGCGATTGATCGCCAGCAACCCAAGCGTCTTATCCTTCTTGGTGACACATGGCATGATGAATTCGGCTTTGCCCGCATGCAGTCAGCCGATCATAAAATGATACAGGAACTAATTAAGCGCACGGAAACAGTCTTTGTATCAGGAAATCACGACGAGAGCGTTACCGGGAGCGGCGGGCCTGCCATGATTTTCGAAATCAAACTCGGCGAGGTAGTTTTAAGACATGAACCGCTGGAGGACACCAATAGATACCAAATCAGTGGTCATTTCCATCCCGTAGCAAAATTGATTCAAAAAGGTCGAATGATTCGGCGTCGATGTTTTTTTGTCTCCGATAAACAATGTATTATTCCAGCAATGGGTGCCTTGAGTGGCGGGCTAAATTGCCTCGATCCGGTATATAATCGTTTTATGAGCCATGAAAATCGTCGCGTCATACTCTTGGGACATAATCGCCTATTTCATCTTGGGATGAAAACTTTACTCCCAGATCGATAATCGGGGATCAAGAAGAAACAAGGTATAACGCTTCACGATCGCTTTAATATAAATGAAGCTCCAAATCCCGAGCCTATCGCCAAAAATGCAGTTGCCATCCCGTAGAGTAACGTATTGTTTTGGGCCACCAACGCAATCCAGCCTTCCCAAGGCGGGAGTGCCGAGAGCGAAAGTTTTTCAGGAATGGCCTCGCTCTTTCCATCAACAAACGACATAATCAGTGAGAATAAAAACCGAAGGGCAACGCCAAATATCAATAATGCGAGGGCTAATCGGAATCGAACGCCTTTAATATAGAGGCCAGCGATTGTACCAAGATGAGCGCCAACGACGCCCCCAAATATCAACGGAATAGCGAGAACGAGATCAATTGCATGGTTATACACCGCATGAAGAATGGTCGCGCTGAACATTGTAAAAAAGATTTGGACTTGTGATGCCGCAACAGCCGCGCGCGTTGGAAGATGAAAAAGATAGATGAGCGCCGGGACAAACATAAAGCCGCCGCCAACGCCCAATACTGATCCGATCATTCCGATGATAATGGAGAGAATGAGAAGAGGCGGTAGGCTGATCGATACATCAAATTTCGAAAAATATTTCTGGGCGCCAAGTTGTGACAACCAAAGCTGTACGCGGTTTGAAGCGGGGCCTTCATCTCTGTTTGGTGATTTATCTTTGAAAGCTTTTAGACTTTCCTTCAGCATCAAGATCCCGACGCTTCCCAGAAGAACGACATAAGACCAACCCACGAACACATCAAATTGTCCGGCTTTGGAAAGAAGATTGAAAACGCCAATGCCAATAATGGTTCCGATCATCGCGCCGATTAAAAGATAAAGTGTCAAAGTTTTATCAATAAGATTGGCACGCCAAGCCGTTGCTGTTCCGAAACTGGCGGCAGCGACAAGTTGCGCAGAACCGGTAGCAACAGCGATGGTCGGCGGAACACCTAGAAATATAAGCAGCGGTGTCATGAGAAAGCCGCCGCCAACTCCAAAGAGTCCCGATATCACGCCAATCAATAATCCGATGCCGGCGACGATAACGATATTCACCCAGACACCAGCAATAGGGAGAATGACATCAAACATCAATTAGGCCTGATGAAATCGTTGATAGGTTTTTTCGAGACCCATACCCGCGACCATCGCGATAACGAAAATGAGTGTTTTTATCTCACCTGTTGCCAGTGAAACAATTGCAGGACCGGGGCAAAAACCTGAAAGACCCCAGCCAATACCGAAAAGAGCGCTGCCCAAGATCAATTTTAAATCAATCATTTTAAGATCACTTAAAATAATGACGCGGCCCATGAGGCTTGCTGTCCAATTTCGTGAAATTCGAAAAGCAAAAAAGGACAGGAGAACCGCTCCTCCCATGACAAAAGCGAGCGAGGGGTCCCATGATCCTGTCACGTCAAGGAAGCCGATCACTTTCCCGGGATCAGTCATTCCACTGATCAGAAGACCAAAGCCAAAGACAAGGCCGATAAAAAATTCACTGATGCGTCGTATCATCATGCCCCCGCCTGAAATTTATGTGTCAGCCAAACGGTCAACATCCCAAAGGCCATGAAGGTTAACGTGGCGATGATTGATCTTGGCGATAAACGCGCAATGCCGCAAACGCCGTGACCGCTTGTGCATCCATTGCCGAGGCTCGTACCGAAACCAACAAGAAGGCCAGCAAAAACTAGTCCGAGAAGTGATTGGTCGATCCGAACAGATGGCATGAAGCCCATAAGCTTTGCCAGAAGAGGCGCGGCGATTAGACCGGCTATAAAACTTAGCCGCCAGATGCGATCACCTTTGGCTGAATCGATCAGGCCACCAAGAATACTGCTTACGCCCATGATACGGCCGTGAAAGAGAATGAAGCCTGCTGCTGCCAGGCCGATCAACAGGCCGCCAGAAAAGGCTGATAATGGTGAAAATTGCGCCCAGTCGATTGTCACATCCTACCCCCTGTATTGTCTGGGAGTATCGATGCCAGAAAAGACGACCGCTTCGCAACTGCAGGTGGGCCTTTTTGTGAAGGCTGCTTAATTTCTGCTCTGTTCAGTCCGGGAGAAGGCGCGCGCTGCCGCCGCACGCGCGGCGGCAAGGGCACGTTTTGGATCAATGTTTTGAGGCATCTCCACATCCGTGTCTGAAACACTCAAATTAACGGATTGCATGCCCTGCGGCCATTCGGCGATGGCCGTGCTGGTTTCAATACTGCGTGCTTCCATCAGACTATATTCAACGCGCGACAATCGGTCTACACATCGTTCAATTGTTGCATGAATTGCTGCGAGAGACGCAACGAGTTTTCGATTTTCGGAATGATTAAATTCACGCAAGGCAACTAACTGATCCGAAATCTTTTCAAACTGTTCTTTATCCGCCGATATTCCGTTGTCTATTCTCTTTCGTAATTGAGAAAGATGATCGTTGATATGTGAAAGCTGTGATGCGTCTTTTTCACTTTTCGCTTCGATGAGTTTCCTCAATGCAGACCATTGGGTAGCTGTGTCGTCACGCTTTTTTGGTCCTGCATTCCGTTCAATGGTCGTGCAGCATTTTTCAATTTCATGAATGATGGCGATCAGACTGGGAGACTCGCCAATCGCGCGCTCATTTTGATTGAGGCGCGAAATACAGGCTTCCAAAGTAAGGAGAGCTAAGCCCAGACGGGAAAGGGTGTGATCATAACCGGTCGTTCCGTAAAGCTGACCAATGCGCCGGCGCAGCCGTTCCAAAACCCTGTCAGCTGATTCGGTTATATCGATTTCGACCCTGTCCTGGAGGCGCGTTTGCTCAGCGATGATTGCTTCGAGATCAACAGAGCTATGCAAAGGCGGCGTATCTCGCTGGGCCCTTGAGGACCCCTCGATTGGGGGAGGTAGGGGAGAAGACATCGTGGTTCGGACATCCAATCGAGAGAGTTCAATTGCGCAAAGTATAATGGGATGAGGCCAAAAACTGCGTAAGATATTGGAAATTCGAGGTTAATTTCAGGTTAATTTTATTCAAAACTGATCGATTTGACCTAAGGAAAGAGCCTGAATTGCCCTAGGGACAGCTTCTCGCTTAGATAAGCCCTCGGAGATACGCCCGAAATTTTTTAAAATTTTTTCATGCGCCGCATAAATCATGGATAATTTTTAGTTGACGTAAAGGAAAAATGCGCAGAACTTCCGCGCGTGTTAAACTAAATTACAATTTAAAGTTGTATCTGTGGTGGTGTTTGTAAGGAGTAGTATAGTGGCAAAAGTGTCTGCATTGGCAAAGCGTTCCACCGCCATCCGCTCGACGGGGTCCAAAAAAGCGAAATCAGCAAAACACGATGAGCATTTCTACACAATTGGGGATTTATCCCGCGAGTTTGGCGTAACGCTTCGTACTTTGCGTTTTTATGAAGATCGCGGTTTGATCAAGCCGAAGCGGTCCGGTCTAACTCGATTATATAATGAAACCGCGAGAGCACGCGTCCAGGAAGTGATCAACGCGACCCGGCTTGGGTTCACCCTTACCGAAATCCTTGACCTCATGGGCAAAGATGGTGGCGGAAAGCCTAAAGCCTTGAAACTGTCCAAGACGCAAATTGCGCAACAATTGGCCCAGCTTGAGCAGCAAAAGGCTGAAGTTGAAAAGGCGATTAGCCGTCTCAAATCAATGCAGCGGGCTGCTTAAATCAGTCCATCACCGGCTGCATTGATGCGCCTACTCATTAAGGGTAGGTTTCCCCACCCTGCCGCTTGTCTAAGGAAATAGAGCAGCCGGGCGGAGGATAAAGATGCGTGACGCGTTCATTTACGATCATGTGAGAACGCCTCGCGGGCGAGGGAAGCCGGATGGCGCCCTGCATGAGGTCACGGCACTGGCGCTTGCCGCCCATGTCCTCAAAGCGCTGAAAGTGCGCAATTCCTTCGATCCCTCAATCCTCGACGATGTCGTTCTTGGCTGTGTCGATCCTGTGGGCGAAGCCGGCGGTGACATTGCCCGCGCCGCTGCTCTTGTCGCGGGTTATGGGATCACTGTGCCCGGTATTCAGATCAATCGCTTCTGTGCCTCGGGTCTTGACGCCGTCAATTTTGCGGCAAGCCAAGTCATGGCCGGGCAGCAAGAGCTCGCCATTGCGGGCGGTGTCGAGTCAATGAGCCGCATCGGTATTGGTGCCTCGGGCGGCGCATGGGCTGCCGATCCATCCATCGCAATACCCGCCTATTTTATGCCACAAGGCATTTCCGCCGATCTGATTGCGACCAAATATGGCTTTGATCGCGAAACGGTTGATCGCTTTGCGGCGGAAAGCCAAAGACGCGCAGCGCGGGCCTGGGCAGAGTCCCGATTCACAAAATCAATTTCACCCGTTACCGATATAAACGGCATCGTTCTTCTTGATCATGATGAACATATGCGGCCGAACACGAGTGTTGAGACCCTTTCAGCGCTTAAACCCTCTTTCGCGACGCTCGCAGAACAAGCGGGCTTTGGTGCCGTCGCTTTGCAAGCGCATCCCGGCATTGAATTTATCAATCACGTACATCATGCGGGCAATTCATCCGGCATTGTTGATGGCGCTGCAGCAGTACTCATTGGCTCATTAGAAGCAGGCCAAAAATACGGATTAACGCCGCGTGCGCGCATTCGAGCCTTTGCCAATATAGGCTCTGATCCGGCATTGATGTTAACTGGCCCCGTTGATGTAACGAAGAAGCTACTGAAGAATGCCGCCTTGAAAATTTCTGATATCGATCTTTTCGAAGTGAACGAAGCCTTCGCCTCTGTTGTGCTGCGGTATATCCAAGCCTTCGATATCGATCCCACGAGTGTAAATCCAAATGGCGGCGCCATTGCTATGGGCCATCCGCTTGGTGCGACGGGGGCTATGATTTTAGGAACAGCGCTTGATGAATTAGAACGCTCACAAAAAACACGAGCGCTCATCACGCTGTGTATTGGTGCCGGCATGGGCACAGCAACTGTGATCGAACGTATTTAAAGGCAATTCAAAATGTCTCTCGCTTTGACGCAGTTTCAATTCAAAATCGACGATGATGGAATCGCTCATCTCATTTGGGATATGCCCGGCAAATCAATGAATGTTTTCATCGAGAAAACACTCGATGAGTTGAATAAGGTTGTTGATCATGTCGCTCAAAACGATTCAATCAAGGGGTGCCTGATACAATCGGGTAAACCCGATAGTTTTTCTGGCGGGGCTGACATCGACATGATTAATCAGCTCATCGATCAGGCACAAAATATTCAAAATTCGACGACGCCAACGGAAGACAACGGAAAACTCGTTGAAGAGTCTAGTCGCATGAGCCGCCTTTATAGAAAGCTCGAGACCTGCGGTAAAATATTCGCAATTGCGATCAACGGCGTTTGTGTGGGCGGCGCTTTCGAATTGGCATTGGCCTGCCACTATCGTGTTGTCTCAAATGATCCCAAAACAAAACTCGGTTTGCCCGAGATCAAAATAGGTATTTTTCCCGGAGCAGGTGGAACACAGCGCGTCGCCCGGCTTGCACCAACAGCCGATGCATTATTGATGATGTTAAAAGGTGAACTGTTGAATAGCGATACGGCACTCAAGCACAATCTTGTTCATGCCGTTACTCATAAAAGCGCCATTATCGAAAAAGCGAAAGAATTCATACTAACGGTCGGCTCTCCCGTTCAGCCTTGGGACCGTGAGAACTTTAAACTGCCCTCTGGGCCCGTCTATTCAAAATCAGGCATGATGCTCTGGCCTATGGCCAGCGCCATCTGCCGAAAAGATACTTACGATAATTATCCCGCCGCGCGCGCTTTACTTCAGGCCGTTTATGAGGGCTTACAGGTTTCTATCGATTTAGGGTTGAAGATCGAAAGTCGCCTTTTCGCTTCCATACTTAAAACGACCGAAGCAAAATCAATGGTCCGCTCGCTTTTTGTTTCAACGCAAGCGTTGAATAAAGGTGCGAGGCGACCGACATCGATTGAAAAATCAGACATAAAAAAGATTGGTATTGTAGGCACTGGATTCATGGGCGCAGGGATCGCCGCTGTTTCAGCGATGGCCGGTCTCACCGTCGTTATGATAGACCGGTCTGTGGAATTAGCCGAAAAAGGTCGGGATACAGCCACCGCTACAATCGGGTCACGCTACAAAAAATTACCGTCAGGAAGCGCTGAGCAATCGGAAGCAACAAGCCGACTTATCGCTACCGATGATTACGCTGCACTGGCTGATTGCGATCTTATAATTGAAGCGGTTTTTGAAGATCCCGATCTCAAGGCCAAGACACTCGCGGCGATTGAAGCCCATATGAATCCTAAAGCCGTTTTGGCCTCCAACACATCAACCTTGCCGATTTCAGGCTTAGCGCAATCTTTAAAGTCAAAGAGCGAGTTCCTTGGTATTCACTTTTTTTCCCCTGTCGAAAAAATGCGCCTCGTTGAATTGATTAAAGGCAAAGAGACGAGTGAGCATGCGCTGGCTGTGGGTTTTGACTATTCGCGCCTGATCAATAAAACGCCGATCATCGTCAATGATGCACGCGGATTTTTTGCTAATCGATGCGTATTGAATTACGTACTCGAGGGCCATTTGATGTTGGCGGAAGGTATCCCGCCCGCCTATATCGAAAATGCGGCGCGTATGGCGGGTATGCCGGTAGGTCCCCTTTCACTATCCGATGAAGTCGCGCTCGATTTGATTCATCGTATCATTCGCGCGACGCAATCCGCTTTGGGTCCAGAGTCTATTAATCGCATTCAAGCTGAAATTATTTCAACTATGGTGGAGACACATCAACGTCTCGGGCGGAAAAACGGTAAAGGCTTCTACGATTACACACCCGGCGCTCCGAAGCGCTTATGGGCGGGCCTCTCACAATTTCAAAAAGAAACCTGTGATCCTGATCTGCTTGATATAGAACATATAAAATTTCGGCTTTTAGCGACACAGGCGCTTGAAGCCGCGCGCACGATGGATGAGGGCATTGTTCAAGATCCGCGCGAGGCTGATATCGGCGCTATTCTTGGATTTGGCTTTGCGCCCTTCACGGGAGGTCCACTTTCCATGATTGACGGGTTAGGCGTCGAACATTTCAATCACAAATGTGATGATCTCCAATCCCGCTATGGCGCACGTTTTACTGTTCCAAAATTATTGCGCGAGATGGAAACTCACAAATCCCGTTTCTATCCTTAAGAGATAAAGCTGCTTTGGACTCAATGTTGCTCTTCTATCGTCAAGGCGCATTGGGTCACAAGAGCCCGCAGCGCCGCAGGCTTCACGGGCTTATGGAGAAGATAAATATCGTCCGCTTGCGTTTGCTCGCGAACAGCTTTTGAACGATCGGCCGTGAGCAAGATAGCGGGGAGTATCTTGCCCGTCTGCTTCCGCAGATCTGTGATCACATTTAGGCCTGTTTCCGCATCAAGATGATAATCAGCAATGATGAGCGGATGTCGCTTATCTTCTTGCTCGAAAATTGCGTGGGCTTCTTTACCGTCTTTTGCAGTACTGACCTTACAACCCCACCCTTCAAGCAAAATTCTCATGCCCTCCAGGATCATCTCGTCATTATCGATCACAAGAATTGGGAAGTTGAGCGGAAGAGATGAGCGCATAGGAGATGTCGGTGCGGCCGCTTGCTTCTTTGCACCGCGAACAGAGACCGGTACTTCAAACGAAAAATGGGATCCCCGTCCATACTTTGATTGAAGTTTGATTGGATGCTTCAATAGGCGTGAAATTCTCTCGACAATTGAAAGACCTAAACCTAAGCCGCGCGCGACCTTAGCTCCTTCATCAAGGCGCTTAAATTCTTTGAAGATCGTCTTCTTTTGTTCAGCCGGAATTCCGAGTCCCGTATCAATGACACTGACGATAATTTTATCCCGACTCCGACGGCAGCCAACAAGAACGCGGCCCTGTGGTGTATATTTAATCGCGTTGGATATAAGATTTTGTAACATACGTCTTAGAAGTCGACGGTCTGAACGCACCGCAAGACTCGACTTTATAAAATCCAGTCGTATTCCCTTTTCCTTAGCACTTGGTTCAAGTTCGATACGCAATTGTGTAAAAAGTTCATCGATAAAGATATCCGATAACTCAGGCTTCTGCGCACCGGCATCAAGTCGCGAGATATCGAGAAGCGTCGTTAAAATTTCCTCCACCGCTTCAAGCGAAGTCGCTACATTTTGAACAAGTTGTCCATCGGATTGGGAGTTGCTTTTCTCTAAGAGTGCAGATGAGTAAAGACGCGCTGCGTTCAAAGGCTGAAGAATATCGTGACTTGCCGCCGCCAAAAACCGCGTCTTCGAAAGATTGGCGTCATCGGCTTCAGCCTTCGCATTGGAGAGTTCACGATTAAGGCGTAACAATTCCTCGGTACGCTCTCTCACGCGACTTTCAAGGAGTTGGTTGGCTGATGAGAGATCCTCTTCCGCTTTCACCGTTTCAGTAATGTCGGTATAGGTCGTAACGATTCCGCCATCAGGCAAATGTTCCGAACGCATTTCGAGCCAACGATCATGAGGATAGGTCTGAATGCGAACGGGGTGAGTATCCCGGATAAAACTTTCAAACCGCCGTCTAAAATAAAAATCGCTCTGGTCCGGCCCGTAAAAATTCCGCGCAGTATTAAATTTAATAATCTCTTCGAGTGTAGTGCCGACATGAACAATATCATCGGGCAAATCGAACAAAGTTTGAAATGCACGATTCCAACATAGGAGATTTTGATTTGAGTCAAAAACGGTTACGCCTTGCCGTGCGTGATCCAACGCGTGTTGAAGCAATTCCCTATTTTGCTGAAGCGCAGCGGAGGCTTCATCAAGTAATTGTAAGGCATCGGATCGCGTTACATTACCTTTTGAAAGAAGCATGGACAAGATACGCCGCGAGGAAGCGGCGCCGATAGCGGATGCAAGCTGAAATTCAGCGAAGCGAATAACCTCAATTGTTGCTGGTTGATTGTCATTTCCGATATTTCCCGGATAGGTCGAGAACGCTGTGTTCGTTCTTTCAAATCCAAGATAGCGTGCGACAACCTTCTTTAAGTCACCGATGGTAATCGATGTTCGCCATAGTCGAAAATTGAAATTTTTGAGCGGATTTTTTGGACTAACAAAGAGATCAGCCTGGAGTGTCTCGATTTGGCTCGGAGATCTCAAATATGAAAATATGACATAAAATAATAGATTAACCAAAAGACTGAAAAAGGCGCCATTGGCAATCGGAGATAATTCAGCGCCGAAAAGTGATGTAGGCTTTAATGCGATTATACCCAGCGGCCCATAACGTAAGAGATCATCTATTCCGAACAATCCCGGATTGGCGAGATTGGGTAATACAAGCGTATAAATCCAAACAAGAAGTCCAGAAATCAAACCCGCTGTCGCGCCGAGCGCCGTACCTCTTCGCCAGAAGAGTCCTCCAAAAAATGAAGGCGCGATTTGGGCGATGGCAGCGAATGAAACAAGGCCGATCGATGCTAACGCCGCATCGCTAGTTGATCGAAAATACACGAAGCCGAGAAACAGAATAACAACAATTCCAATTCTCCTGATCCAGAGTATTTGGCTGCCAAGATCTCCAGCGCGATCACGAAAAAGTCGACGTCCGGTCGGTAAAAGGGGCATTACAAGATCGTTTGAGATCATTGTTCCCAGCGCAACGCACTCAACAATCACCATTGCTGTGGCAGCTGATAGTCCTCCGAGAAATACAATCAAAGCAGTGAATCCATTCCCAGCTTTGAGGGGCAATTCGAGAATTGCCATATCGCGATCAATCATACCGGGCGGAAAGATAAGATTAGATCCCAGAGCAATCGGGATCACAAAGAGATTGATTAAAACGAGATAGGCTGGAAACATCCATGCGGCGCGCTTGGTGTCGAGCTCGTCACGATTCTCGACCATTGTCATATGAAATTGGCGCGGCAGCAGAAGTATGATTAATAACGATAGGAGCGTCATCGCGAGCACAGTTGTAAAACCGCTGCTGCGATCCATAAGGGGCGTGATATCGGGACGTGACTGGATAAGCGTTATTAGGGGTCTAATTCCATCGAACATGCCCCAAACAACAAAAATACCAACAGTTAGAAATGCCACGAGTTTGATAGCGGATTCAAAAGCAACAGCGATCGTTAAGCCCGTATGATGTTCGCGAGAGTCGATATGCCGTGTGCCGAATGTTACGGTGAAGCCTGCTAAAACAATCGCAACAGCTAGAGCAAGAGCACCGGATGTTGGCGTTGATACGCCTGCGACACTGCCGGGGACTGCATCAAGCAATGTTTTGAGGGAGACGGTGATCGCTTTCAATTGCAGAGCGATATAGGGGATTGATCCAATTACAGCGATGAAGGCGACAAGAGCTGCCACCCGCGAGCTTTTACCATAACGTGCCGCAACAAAGTCTGAGACTGAGAGAATATTTTGAGACTTTGTGAGCTGTACAACCCGGCGTACGAACCCATGGCCGAAACCAATCACAAGAATGGGTCCGAGATAGATCCCTAAGAAATCAAGGCCTGTGAGCGAAGCGAGACCAACGGAGCCGAAAAATGTCCAAGAGGTGCAATAAACCGCCAATGTCAGCGCATAAATAGATGACCGAAAGCGAGTGTTAAGCAGGCGCTCGCCATACAAATCGCCAAAATGGGCAATCGTAAATAGGGCTGATAAATAGATCAGCGCCACCAAAATGATGACCCAGCCCGCAATCATCCGCTTAAGCCCTCGTCCCGCTCTGTCGCGCCCCGTATGATCGGGGCTGCGTGCAGACAATTTCAGGTCGAAACCGCTCTGGCAAGCAGCCCCACTTTATGAAACATAGAGATATTGAGAGTGGGCTCCCGCGAGGCGCGTGATGATGTTACGAAATTCGGATCTGATTTCTTCAATTTCCCCAGAGGCCGCCGGCGTCCCGGGAAGCGGCATTCTTGAAGCCGTTACCTATGGATGGGGCCGCCCCGGCCTTATTCCGCTTTGGGCCGGTGAAGGGGATATGTCGACACCGTCCTTTATTAGTGAGGCCTCAACACGGTCCCTTGCGGCGGGCGAGACCTTTTATACGCCTAATCGGGGAATTCCGGCCTATCGCGAGGCGATCGCCCGCTACATGACCTCTGTTTATGAGATGCCCTTTTCACCGGATCGCTTCCTCTGCACCATCGGCGGCATGCATGCGATGCAGATTGCGATGCGGATAGCCCTGTCAAAAGGCGATGAGGTTCTTGTTCCCTCTCCCGCGTGGCCCAACTTTAATGGCGCAGCGTTGGCGATTGGCGCGGTGCCGGTTGATGTCCCTATGGGTCTCACCGGAGAGAATCAAAAAGGGCGGTGGTTCCTTGATCTTGATCGGCTTGCCGATGCGGTCACGCCCCAAACGCGCGCCATCGTGATCAATTCGCCATCTAACCCGACAGGGTGGACTGCGACCTTGCAAGAGCTGAAAGATGTCTTGGCACTCGCACGCCGTCACGGTTTGTGGATCATCGCCGATGAGATCTACAATCAGTTTGTTTTCGGTGGCGCCAAGCGTGCGCCTTCATTCCATGATGTCATGGATGATGATGATCGCATCTTGTTCGTGCAGACATTTTCAAAAAACTGGGCGATGACAGGCTGGCGTATCGGCTGGCTTGAATGTCCGCCCGCGCTTGCTCAAACGGCCGAAAATCTCATTCAATATTCGTCGTCCGGCGTTCCCACCTTCTTGCAGCGTGGTGCTATTGCGGCCATCGATCATGGTAAAAATTTCATCGATCATCAAATCGCCCGCGCGCATGAGGGTCGTGAGATCGTCTGTAAGGCGTTTGGAGGCCTTTCAAATCTCTATTTTATGGTTCCTGAAGGTGCCTTCTATCTATATTTCCGCGTTGAGGGCGCGAGCGATTCAATGGCTCTTGCAAAATCCCTCATTGATCAAGCCAATGTTGGTCTCGCACCAGGCACTGCCTTTACGAAAAGCCAAGATCCGTGGCTGCGGCTTTGCTTTTTGAGGAAAGCCGATGATCTAAAGCTTGCCGTAGAAAGACTAACCACCGCCCTCAAGCCCTAGTAAGAGTGCGGACCCGACCCTCCGTGAGACGTCTGAAGGGCTAACTACGCAACCAATTCGCGTGACCGGCGTTTTATCTCCATGAGTTGCCAAGGGGACATTCCCTAACGGCATAGAGTTGGTTCTGGAAATTTAAGCAAAGCCAAGAGTCTACCCAAAGCCGGGGTAGGCCACGGCCCTGCTTTGTCAGGAGTAAAGCGATGGGACAAGTAAGTGTATCGGGTCAGGAAGTTTATATTGCGGATAATGATTTAGCATTCAGAAGTGCGGTAGCGTCAGGCCTTGAAACCGCCGGATATCGTGTCACCTCGTTTTCGGATGGGCCTTCGCTTCTTGCCGCGATGAGATCACGCGCTCCGGATTGCCTGCTTATTGATTTGAACGTCAAAGGAAATAGCCATTCCGATCTTTTAGGTGATCTTGGGTCGCGTGTGGCCACACCGATTGTAACAATGGCTGATGACCCCAATGTTGAATTGGCAGTAAGTGCCATGAAAAAAGGCGCTTGTGATTTTGTCTCAAAGCCTTGTGCTGCTGACTCTGTTGTTGGACGCATCAAGCAGGTTATTGATGACCATCAAGGCGAGCCAAGCGCTAAAGTCGATCTCACAAATTTTCGCGGTGGCGATCGTTTAACGCCCCGCGAGCGCGATGTTTTGAAAAAAATTGCTCTCGGCGCCTCAAATAAAGAAGCCGGTCGGCAATTAGGGATCAGCCCTCGAACGGTAGAAGTTCACCGCGCGCGCATCATGGAAAAAATTGGTGCGCGGAATACGGCCGATCTTGTACGGATTGTGTATTCAGCCAGCCTTTGATGTTTCTCTGATTCATTTAAGCTTGGTTGGAGTAGCGTTATGGAATTAAACACATCCACTCACATCGATGGGAAAGTGGCCGGGCGTCCTATGGAGGTCCCGCCACGAACCGTTATCATCGATGAAGGCGATCCGGCCCGTGCCGTGTATCGAATCCAATCAGGTCATGTGATGCTCTCAAAACTGTTGCCCGATGGGCGGCGTCAGATTTTCGAGCTCCTTGGTCCGGGATCGATCTTTGGTGTCACACCGCATGAACGACATGATAGTGTTGCCGAGTCTCTTACGGATACGCGCATTTCAATTTTCGAACGCTCAATTCTTGAGAGAATGCCGAGTTTTGATAATTACATCGTACATCGGTTGGAAATACAAATCTGCGCGCTTCATGATCACGCCGTCTTGCTTGGACGAAAAACCGCAACGGAACGTGTATCAACTTATATTCTCAATCTTGCACACAGCACGCACGAAAATGAAAATGGCCCGCCGCCCCAAGCACTTGTCATTGTGCCGATGACACGGTCAGAAATTGCTGATTATCTGGGGTTAACGCTTGAGACCGTGAGCCGTGCATTCTCACGACTAAAGCGCCTTGGTGTGATTTCCTATGAACGGCATGACGGCCCTATGCGCGTGGCGCTTGATCGTCTAGGCCCACTCACAGGTACTTATTGGACTTGATTGACTGGCACTCAAACATAATCAACCGCTATACAACCGTTACACAACTGTTGGGGTGGTGCAGGTGCCCAGCTCCGCTCCCCCGAGTCAAAAGTGAGCACCTGCGTATATTTGCCCATGGCTGAACATCAACCATGATTATTTATACAGCGCACTTTTCATACTTTCATTGATGGGGATCAAATTGGCGGACTGAATTATTTGGCCGGAACGAGCTGGTAGCCTTTGGAGAAAAGGCAGCTTTCGACCATCTGATTTCGAGGCGCTTCATTGATATCGCGGGTCGAATAGGTTGGCGGCACATAGATCGGCTCATCATAGAAGCATGAACCGAATCCATGGCGATGGCGGTTACAAAAACGCGACGATCCATAGATATAGCCGCCACCTTCAACGGTCGTCACCGGATAGACGGGATAGTGGCGCGAGGCCTCTCTCTCGCAGGAGAGCTTATCGCGCCCGAAATCAGTCAGCGACCGCGTCGGATGAGTCCACTCATAGCGCTGGCAACCGCCAAGGGCGGAAAGACCGACGAGAAGACCGAGAGCGGCTACTGCTATTCGACGATGGCGCTTAATTGTCGGCATTGAGGTCCTCATATACATCCAGCATCCACGACCAAGATATCTGGTAATCATATTTTCACTTGAACCGTGATACGGTTAACGCCTGAATATGAGCTGAATGGGTTCTCTCTTTGTCGCGTCAAGTTCAATTCCTATCGTCCCGACCAATCATGCGCGCTATAGGCGTTATGAGCGGCACGTCGATGGACGGTATCGATGTGGCACTGATCGAGACGGACGGAGACAGTCTCATTAAATGCCAAGCCTTCGGTTCCGGTGACTATGAGCCAGCACTTCGCAAAATACTTTTGGATCGATTATCGACTCCTTCGCTTGCATCCACTCCGCCGCCCGAGGCTTTGGTTGAAGCGGTTACGGACGCGCATGTTTTTGCAGTCGAACATATGATGAAGCAAAATCTTATTTCCTCGGAAGAAGTTGATCTCGTTGGCTTTCACGGACAAACAATTTTTCACGCACCTGAGCGCCGAATCACGATTCAAATTTTCGATGGGCAACGCGCTGCACATCGCTTGAATATTCCGGTGGCGAGTGATTTCAGAACGGCTGATGTCTTGGCGGGCGGGCAGGGCGCTCCTCTCGCACCACTTTATCATCGCGCAAAATTGGGTGACGTCAAAGAACCTACCGCTATTCTAAATATTGGCGGTGTATCCAATATCACTTATTGCGATGCTGATAATGTCATCGCTTTTGATACAGGGCCGGGGTCCGCTTTAATCGATGATTTTATGCGGAAGCGGGTAGGAGTTGCTTTCGATCGTGATGGGTTATTAGCGAGGAGCGGAAAAAGTAATGAAGAGCGCCTTCAGAATTGGCTTGCTCATTCCTATTTCAAAAAAGCGCCGCCTAAATCACTCGATCGAAATCATTTTCACGACATATCATCAGATCTAAATTCTCTATCGGATAGCGACGGTGCTGCCTCGCTTTTGGATTTCACCGTAAAATCCATTGTCCACGCTCGTGATCATTTACCCCAGACTCCACAACGTTGGTTCATTTGTGGAGGCGGCCGTCATAATCAGTTCCTAATGGAATGTTTACAGAATAACTTGGGTGTTCCAGTAAAATCTGTTGAAGCACTCGGATGGAATGGCGATATGCTTGAAGCTGAATGCTTTGCTTGGCTTGCCGTTCGCGCTGTAAAGGGCTTGGTTCTCAGTCTCCCTATGACGACAGGCGTTCCGAAACCGATGAGCGGTGGACGAATTGATTATCCATGAGTAAAGTTTTGATATGAAACTCGATCAAAAAATCGATGAAATATTTTCAAATGCGCGCCAAAATATTGAAGCGCACGCGATACCAGGCGCCGCCCTCGGTATCATCACGCGCGACGGCGAACGCGCAATTCGCGTTGCAGGCCATGCTCAAATTGAGCCTGAAAAAATCAAACTAACGTCGTCGATGTGGTTTGATCTCGCTTCGCTTACCAAAGTTATTTTTACAACACAACGCTGTCTTGAATTGGTTGATGCTGGCAAAATCGAACTTGATGTACCGCTCTTTCATCATCTTCCAGATTTGCGCCAATATGATTTAAATGCAGTGGAAAGGCATTTAACGGTCCGAAAGCTACTCGCTCATGAAACCCCTCTTCCAGCCGTTGAGCCTCTATACACTTTGGGTCAGGATGCTGAAACGCTCCGCGCTTATGTTCTTCAACGCGATTGGCCTAAAGGCGCGGCAGTTTATTCTGATATCAATTTCATCCTTCTCGGCCTTTTGATTGAGCGTGTAACTGGCGTTGCTTTAAATGATCAAAAGCTACCAACGGGATTAAGTTTCATACCGCCAATTGCCCAGTCTGTTGCGACTGAATCTTGCACCTGGAGAGGTCGCGTCATGCGCGGAGAGGTGCATGATGAAAATGCCTTTGCCCTTGGCGGTGCCGCGGGTCACGCGGGTTTGTTTGGCACCATTGATGGCGTTCTCGATCATGCCCTTCGACTATTAAATGGCGTAGGACTGTCATCATCACTTATGGCAGAGATGATGACACCGCAATTCAACAGCCGTACATTGGGCTGGGAAATCAATCATGACGGATGGCATGGTGGTGAAGGTCATTCACCACAGACCATCGGGCATCTTGGATTTACCGGCACGGGACTTTGGATTGATCACGATCGCGGTTACGCGTGGACTCTTTTGACTAATCGCGTTCATCCTAGCCGTCATCGCGATACAGGAATCATGGCGCTCAGACGAGAAACGGGCCGCCGCGTTGCCGATCTCTTCAAGGCGCAGTGAGACCGCCCTCGCCTTGATGGATGGCTTCTGCTTGTGCAGTGAAGCGTCCATCCGCCTCGTGCAAAATAAATCCGGGCGCGATACTTAAGGGCGCCCGGCTGTTTTTAATCGCGGTTACAAGAATACGAATTGCGGCCTCATTCTCTCGTGCATGAACCGGTATGATTCTTATTGCTCCAAAGTTTGAAGGAAGAGCATTCAATACATCCGATAGACGATCAGCGCGATGAATGAGATGCAAACGGCCTTTGGATTTTAATAGTGCACTGCAGGCTTTGAGCCAAAAAGTAAGCCCATTTTCCGGCATCACATGGGCGCGATTTTTTTCTTGATCGTCGGAGATGCGATCGCGGCTCTCATCGAGGAAGGGCGGGTTAGTGATCAAGCAATCGGCGTCCTCGCCGACCAATCCTTGTCGTTCTCTTTGCGCGAAGGGCGAGAGAAAATCTCCCTGAGCAGCGCGAACCCTATCCGTAAACCCGTTGAGCTCGATATTTTGTTGCGCAAGTTCCACTTGTTGGGCGTCAATATCGATCAGCTTCACTTTGGCTGAACTAAAGCGGCGCGCCACACATAGGCCCGCAGCGCCCGAAGCCGAGCCTGCGTCAATGATGCTCCCAGCGTCGGAGGCCTCGACAAGGGCAGCAAGAAGTATTGCATCCGTACCGGCCCGGTGGCCGGTTGCGCTTTGGGCAAGCCTAATTTTACCGCCAAAAAAGTCTGTAACTGTCATAGGCCTCCAATATCGGGCCTTAATTCTGCTTGGCAAGTTGCCTCGCCGCGTGGGGCATGGCATTTTCCACCCGGTTAAATGAGCCTGGGAAAAAAGGGTCGGAATCGTGGGTGTAGTTGTATCTCTTGAGGAAAAATCGTCGGGCGGGCCATCGCTCGACGCGCTCCTGGCTCTAACCCGGCCCGGCATGGAAGGCGTCAATCGCCTCATTCTGTCCCGCGTCGGCTCGGATGTCGAAATGATTCCTGAAATCGCGCGCCATCTGATCGATTCAGGCGGAAAGCGGTTGCGCCCAATGCTGACTTTGGCCACGGCGTCTCTTTGCGACTATGCCGGTGAGGGCGATGTAAAACTCGCCGCTGCGGTTGAATTCATGCACACCGCCACTTTGCTTCATGATGATGTCGTCGATGATAGCGAGATGCGGCGCGGAAAATTGGCTGCGCGCATGTTGTGGGGCAATGAAGCGAGCGTTTTGGTTGGCGATTTTCTGCTCGGCCAAGCGTTCAAAATGATGGTCGAAGTCGGCTCCCTTCATGCGCTTGATGTGCTCTCCACCGCCGCGACGGTTATTGCCGAAGGCGAAGTCATGCAATTGGCAGTTGCCAAAAATACCGAAACGACTGAAGACGAATATCTCCAAGTTGTGCGTGGAAAAACAGCGGCCCTCTTTGCGGCGGCGTGTGAGGTGGGCCCTATCATCGCTGGCAAAAGTAAAACCGAACAAGCAGCGTGTCGTTCCTACGGCACCAATCTCGGCATTGCATTTCAGTTGATCGATGACGCGCTTGATTATGGCGGCGTTGCTTCAAAACTTGGCAAGAACACAGGCGATGATTTCCGTGAAGGAAAAATCACATTGCCTGTTGTACTGTCTTATCGTCGCGGTACTGAAACAGAGCGCGCGTTTTGGAAACGCACTTTAGAAGAAGGCCAACATGGTGATGCAGAGCTCGCCGAAGCCATGGCAATCGTTAAGAAACATCGCGCGATCGAAGACACAATTGATCGTGCGCGTCATTATGGCGCAATGGCACGCGATGCTTTAGCGATCTTTGCGGATACGCCGATGAAACGTGCGATGCTTGAAGCCGTCGATTTCTGTATTTCGCGCGCGCATTAAATTTGATCGAAAAAATTGCGGTCAAATATTTGCCGCAATTTCCCTCACTAATAAGCATGCGGGCCGGGCCCCTCTGACATGTGCTTTTCAAAAAGCAAATGTGATGTCGGACCGCATCATTGGGCCCGATCAGTTTAACATCCATGATGGATCGGACGGGAGAGGGCCTGTATTCAGGGAGACCCTTTCATGCAACGTTCTTCAGGTGGTATGCCATGTCCAGTATGTTCTGCTCCGCTCACATTAAGCGAGAGGCAAGGCATCGAAATTGATTATTGCCCGCAATGTCGTGGTGTGTGGCTAGATCGCGGCGAACTCGATAAAATCATAGAGCGCAGTGCAGCCCCTGCACAACCGCCACAGAATACATATCGCTCACCCGTGCCTCCGGCGTATAGTCATCACCAACAGGATTACGGACACGGCTATAAGAAGAGACCAAAATCTTTTCTTGAAGAGCTCTTTGACTAAGGCTTTACGATTAATGCGACGATGATCATCAATTGATCATCGTCGTTAAATCGAGTGCGACACGCAGTGCCGCGAACAATGTCGAAAGAGCGGTTGCTAATGCTGCGCGGGAATTGAGGATCTGTGTCCGATTCATCGTCGTCACGATGCGGCCGAGTCGAGCACCTCATGACGGCTAATGCGCCGCAATCGATTGCGGCTTGCAAGAAACCACAACAGGGCTGACGCAAAGATAGTGACGATGATCAGTCCGTCGAGAATGAGGGCTGCAAACATCATCGGCTAATCCTCAACCGCGCGGGGAGCCGTGATGTTGCGCAATTTTCCATTCGCCCTCGCGTTTCACAAGCATCCAGGTGACGCGATAGGGCATGGACGAATCGCCATCGGCAAAATCAACATGTGCGGCAGTTGCGGCAACCGCATCGCTGATCATAACGACACGCGGAAACGGATAGCGCGCTACATGGACTTTAGGACCGCGTCCCGCAAAATAATCACGAATAGACGCGCGTCCGATTATGAGTTCTGGAACAGAACCGAAAAGCATGGCGTCGTCGGTATAGAGCGCCGCATGGGCGTCGAGATCATGGCTGTTGAAGACCTCAACCCAGCGTTTGTGGAAGCCTTCGAGCGTTGAAAGATCGGTCATACTGCCCCCCTAGTTTTTTAGGAGGCAATCATAGTCTTGAATAAGCTTAGCTGTCCATCTTGAGGGCGGCGATGAAGGCTTCTTGCGGAATCTCGACCTTACCGAATTGCCGCATGCGCTTTTTGCCTTCCTTCTGCTTGTCGAGCAATTTGCGCTTACGGGAAATATCACCGCCATAGCACTTTGCCGTTACGTCTTTCCGCAAAGCAGAAATAGTTTCGCGTGCGATGATTTTGCCACCAATCGCCGCTTGAATGGGAATTTGAAACAAATGCTGCGGGATGAGGTCTTTCAATTTCTCGCACATCGCGCGGCCGCGTGAGTCTGCGCGTGTGCGATGCACAAGCATCGAAAGCGCATCGACGGGCTCCGCATTCACAAGGATCGACATCTTCACGAGATCACCTTCGCGATAATCTGTGATGTTGTAATCGAAACTTGCGTAGCCCTTTGAGATTGACTTCAACCGATCATAAAAATCGAAAACGACTTCGTTGAGTGGCAAATCATAAACCACCATTGCGCGCTTGCCGACATAGTTCAAATCAATCTGCGTACCACGACGATCTTGACAGAGTTTCAAGATTGCACCGAGATAATCATCAGGCGTTAAAATCGTAGCGCGAATCCATGGCTCTTGAATGGTCTCGATCTTCATAATATCCGGCATATCAGCAGGATTATGAAGATCAATATCACTGCCGTCTTTTAGCGCGATTTTATAGATAACCGAAGGTGCAGTCGCGATGAGATCAAGATTAAACTCGCGGCTCAGACGCTCTTGAATAATTTCAAGGTGAAGCAGACCTAAAAAGCCACAACGAAAGCCGAAGCCGAGAGCAGCCGAGGATTCCATTTCATAAGAGAAACTTGCATCATTCAAGCGTAGCTTGCCCATCGCCGCGCGCAAATCTTCGAATTGAGCAGCATCAACAGGGAAGAGGCCACAGAACACAACCGGCTGAGCGGGTTTAAATCCTTCGAGCGCACCCGCACAAGGCCGCTTTGTTTCAGTAATCGTATCGCCAACGCGCGTATCGGCAACCTGTTTGATCTGCGCGGTAATGAAGCCAATTTCGCCAGGACCAAGTTCAGCAACATCCTGCATCTTCGGTGTGAAGACGCCGATCTTATCGATACTGTAACGGGCATTTGTGCCCATCATAACGCCGAGATAAGCGTCGTACCAACTGTCAACGAGCATCGCTTTCAATGGTGCCGTCTCGTCGCCCTTTGGTGGGGGTAATTTTTTGACGATGGCTTCCAACACGCCTTCGATGTTCAGGCCCGTCTTCGCCGAGATCGGAACCGCTTCGGAGGCGTCTAATCCGATGACATCTTCGATCTGTTGTTTGATACGATCCGGCTCAGCCGCGGGAAGATCGACCTTGTTGAGCACAGGGACGATTTCGTGCCCGGCATCGAGCGCGTGATAGACATTGGCGAGCGTCTGCGCTTCCACACCTTGCGACGCATCGACGACCAGCAGCGATCCTTCACAGGCGGCCAGCGAGCGCGAGACTTCATAGGCGAAGTCCACATGGCCGGGCGTGTCCATGAGGTTCAAGATATAGGTTTTGCCGTCCTCGGCCTTGTAGGAGAGGCGCACAGTCTGCGCTTTGATCGTGATGCCGCGCTCGCGCTCAATATCCATGGAGTCGAGCACTTGCTCGACCATGTCGCGTTCCGCCAACCCGCCGGTTTTCTGGATCAAACGGTCGGCGAGCGTCGATTTGCCGTGGTCGATATGGGCAACGATGGAAAAATTGCGGATTTGGTCAAAAGAGTGCGTGGTCATGAGCACGCGTCTAGCAGTCCGCACTGGGTTTTCCAAGTCGCGGGATCAAGTCATGGGATTATGAGTCGCACCTTAAGAGCCTTGTTGGAAGCGGGGAGGAGCCATGCTTGTCCCTTTTTGGGCTTGGGCGGAGGGCCCCGAGCGGGCTAAAACCTCTCTCAACGCGCAACCAAACTAATAAAGCGAAACGTATTGGACCTGATCCCTTTTCTAGCGGCCCTGCTCAGTGCGATTTTCCATGCCGGCTGGAATGCCGCGGCGCGCTCCCGGCCCGATCCCTCGGCGGCGGTGACGGCAACCGTGTTTATGGCGGGCGTTATTTCGATTCCCTTTACGCTTTGGTATGGCCTGCCGCCGCTTGAAGCCTTTCCCTGGCTCTTGCTCGGGATCCTTTTCAATACGACAACCTTACGCATACTCGTTGCTATCTATCGGATGATGCCCTTCGCGGTGGCCTATCCGATGATGCGGGGAACAATCCCGCTCGCGGTTACAGCGCTCGATTTCATTTTTCTACCAATGGGCTTTCACGGTGCGCTTGCTCTGTTGGGCATCATATTCGTTTCGGTTGGTGTCATTCTGCTTGCTTTCTCCGGGCGAAGACAAGAATCGATTGGCTGGAAACCACGCCATCGCAATGCCCTTTTTCATGCGCGCTGAAGGCGTTCCCCTTTCAAAAGTGATGAAGGGTGAATACCGCTTTGGCTTTTTTGCCTCACTCTTTTCAATGAGTTCTTATGTATTATTTCTTTATGCTCTCACGCATGGTCCCGTAGGCGCAGCTTCGGCCATTCGCGAAACCAGCGTGCTTTTTGCGCTTGGCATTTCTGTTGTGATTTTAAAGGAGCCTGTGGGCCTCATGCGCTGGACAGCCTGCGGCCTTGCCTTTATGGGCGCCGTTTTACTTCGTATCGCTTAAAATTTTTTTAAGCGCGACCGCTCTCAATCAATTTTGAAATGATCTTCGCCGTATAATCAACCATGGGTACGACCTTCGCATAGTTCAAACGGGTGGGGCCAATAATACCAAGTACACCAACGATTTTCTGCTGACTGTCTCGGAACGGGGCGGCAATCATTGAAGAGCCGGACATCGAAAAAAGTTTGTTTTCAGATCCAATGTAAATTCTAACGCCTTCACCGGTTTCGGCGCGTGATAAGAGATCAATCACATCTTTCTTGGTTTCAAGATCGGAGAATAGAAGTCTCACACGATCAAGATCATCAATCGCTCTAAGATCACCAAGGAGATTCGCTTGGCCGCGGATAATCAGCTGTCGATCTTCCGCCGTCCCCGTCCAATTCGCAAGACCGGTTGAAACAAGATTGGCAGTGAGCGAATCAAGTTCGCGCTCGGCATCTTTTTTTGCTTGCTCAAGCTCGACACGCAATTCAGCGATCGTTTTGCCACGAATACGATCTGACAAATAATTCGACGCTTCAACCAAAGCAGATGACGGTAGACCGGGAGGCAAATCGATAATTCGATTTTCAATCGTACCATCTTCGGACACGAGAACGGTTAAGGCGCGTCCTTTTTCGATCCTAACAAATTCAATATGTTTCAAAGGTGAAGTTGTTTTGGATGTCAGCACAACGCCAGCGCCACGCGTTAATCCCGAAAGCATCGAGGAGGCTTCGGTCAACAGAGTCTCGGTCGATTTGGCCTGGCCAGACGCGCGTACTTGCGCTTCGATATTGCCGCGCTCCTCAGCTGATAAATCTCCCACCTCCATCAGCGCATCAACAAAGAATCTCAGGCCGCTTTCAGTCGGCAAGCGCCCGGCACTTGTATGCGGCGCGTAGATAAGGCCCGCACTTTCAAGGTCGGCCATCACATTGCGGACGGAGGCAGGCGATAGGGCAATCGGGATCAGCCGCGACAAATTGCGCGAGCCTACGGGCTCGCCGGTCTCGAGATACGATTCCACAATCCGCCGAAAAATCTCCCGCGATCTCTGATTGAGATCGATCAGCGGGTTCGTGGCGGCTGAGGACAGGTCGTCTTTCATGAGGCACTCAAATTAGGATCAGCCATGTTTCACTGAACGCCCTTAATGTGAAGAGGCGATCACTCCTTATCAAGATGTCTTGCCTTGCGACGACGGCGCGAGAAGCCTAGAAGTCTCCCTCAACTGACATTTATTTTCGGATATTTCTTATATGCGCCCTTCAAAACGCGCGCCCGACGAGCTTCGGGCGGTTTCTCTTGAACGCCACGTCGCCCGCTATGCCGAGGGCTCCTGCCTCGTCAAATTCGGTGAAACCCATGTGCTTTGCACGGCTTCGCTCGAAGAAAAGGCTCCGCCTTGGCTTCGCGGCTCCGGCAAAGGTTGGGTTACGGCGGAATATGCCATGTTGCCACGCGCAACGGCTGAACGGACGCGGCGCGAAAGCACCTCCGGAAAACCGTCCGGCCGGACGCAAGAAATACAACGCCTCATCGGACGCTCTCTGCGCTCGGTCGTCGATCTTGGCCAATTGGCCGAGCGGCAAATCACACTCGACTGTGATGTGTTGCAAGCCGATGGCGGAACCCGCACAGCGGCGATCACGGGCGCTTGGGTCGCGCTTCATGATTGTATTCAATGGATGAAGTCGCGCTCGATCATCACCGGCAATCCCTTGCGCGATCATTTGGCAGCGATATCCTGCGGCATTGTTAAAGGCGTTCCGGTTATCGATCTTGATTATGCGGAAGACTCAACCGCCGAGACGGACGCAAATTTTGTCATGACGGGCTCTGGTGGTCTTGTTGAAATTCAAGGCACTGCCGAAGGCAAACCATTTTCGGAAGAAGAACTTCTCGCGCTTTTGAAGCTTGCGAAAAATGGCATTTCAAATTTGGTCACGATGCAAAAAGCAATCATTGGGTAATTATGTCACCTCGTCTTTCCGGCAAAGTTGTCATCGCCACGCATAATGCAGGTAAGCTCAAAGAA
>RFXE01000300.1 GCA_009921785.1 Alphaproteobacteria bacterium | reverse complement strand
GGACGCCGGTAAGACCACATTGACCGAAAAGCTCCTGCTCATGGGCGGGGCGATCCAGCTTGCCGGCGAGGTGAAGGCACGGCGTGGCGGCGCGCAAACGCGGTCGGACTGGATGGGGATCGAGCGCGCACGCGGTATTTCCGTCGTCACATCGGTGATGACATTTGAATATGCTGGATGCGTCTTTAATCTCCTCGACACGCCGGGCCATGAGGACTTCTCGGAAGATACATATCGCACGCTGACCGCAGTTGATTCTGCAGTGATGGTGATCGATGCCGCCAAAGGCATTGAAGCGCGCACGCGCAAATTATTCGAAGTCTGCCGTTTGCGCGATATTCCGATTGTCACCTTCATTAATAAAATGGATCGCGAAACGCGCGATCCATTCGATCTCCTTGATGAAATTGAAAAAACACTTGCACTTGATACGGCACCCGCAACATGGCCCGTGGGTCGCGGCAAAAATTTCGCTGGAACTTATGATTTCACGCGTCGTACTTTCCGTAAATTTGATTCAGATGAAGCGCCTTTGCCTGTTAGTGGCCCTGACGACCCGCGTCTCGCTGATCTCATTCCTGAACATGAGCGTGATGCATTTCGTGAAGAGATTGCGCTTGCTGCTGAAGCCTGTCGCCCCTTCGACCTTGAAGCGTTCCGTGAAGGTCATTTGACGCCTGTGTTTTTTGGATCTGCCTTGCGCGATTTTGGTGTGCGTGACTTGATCGATGCGATGGCCGCGATTGCGCCGCCCCCGCGTGCTCAGGCTGCGGCGGGGCGCATGGTCAATGCCGATGAAGGTAAAATGACCGGCTTCGTGTTTAAGATCCAAGCGAATATGGATCCTAATCATCGCGACCGCATCGCGTTTATTCGTGTATGTTCGGGCCGACTTGAGCGCGGCATGAAAGCGAAGCTTGTGCGCACAGGCAAAGCTCTTCCCGTAAATGCACCGCAATTCTTTTTTGCGCGTGATCGCGTGCTAGCGGAAGAAGCCTATGCGGGTGATGTTGTAGGGCTACCTAATCACGGAACTCTGCGTATAGGCGATACGCTCACCGAAGGCGAAGA
Source organism: Alphaproteobacteria bacterium (assembly GCA_009921785.1). Lineage (GTDB taxonomy): Bacteria > Pseudomonadota > Alphaproteobacteria > Rhizobiales > Beijerinckiaceae > CAIUPE01. The sequence goes on along the minus strand of RFXE01000300.1, from coordinate 1,269 downwards.
TTTGATCTTTCGGGGTGTACCAAGCTTCGCGCCAGAAATTTTGCGACGCGTGCGTTTGAAAGACGCCATGAAAGCAAAAAAACTCAAAGAAGCATTACAACAATTGGGTGAAGAGGGCGTCGTTCAACTCTTCAATCCGCTTGATGGATCCGGCGCGATCGTTGGTGTTGTCGGGGCTCTGCAGCTCGATGTTCTTGTTGAGCGTCTCAATGCTGAATATGGATTGCCAATTGAATTAGAGCCTACACGGTTCACAGTGTGTCGCTGGATTTCATCCAATGACAAGATCGAATTAGAAAAGTTCATCGACTCGCATGGCTCGTCGATTGCGCATGATCTTGATGGTGCGCCTGTTTTCCTCGCGCCTTCAGCTTTTACGTTAAATTATGAGCATGAGCGGTGGCCGGCAATCTCAATTGCTGATGTCAAAGATTATCAGATGCGTGACGACGCGGCTTAAGGGGCTCTTCAGATCATGGCTAGTGGTGAAAAGAAAATTTACGCCGATAATCTCAAATCTGTCGCGCGACATATTTTTTCTTCCGCTGGTTCTTCGCCGCGCGAATGTGATCTTCTCGCTGATCATTTGATCGAAGCGAATTTAAAGGGTCATGATTCGCATGGCATCGGTATGATCCCCGCATACATTGCCGCTTTGAAAGCGAATGAGCTCAAGCTCAATGCTGCGCCGCGTGTCGTTTCCGAATTCGGATCAACACTTGTGCTTGATGGTGGCCTGGGCCTTGGACAGAGCATCGCGCATGATGCAATGGCGATAGGGATCGAACGCGCGAAAGTACAAGGGTCTTCAATCGTTGCCTTGCATAACAGCCACCATATCGGCCGTATTGGCCATTGGTCCGAGCAATGCGCGGCGGCAGGTCTCGTCTCGATTCATTTCGTTAATGTGATTTCTGAACCCGTTGTTGCGCCTTTTGGCGGAACAGTTGCGCGTGTTGTAACGAATCCCATTTCCATCGGCATTCCTCGTGAAGGACATGCGGCCGTCATTGTCGATTTTGCGACGAGTCGTTTGGCGCATGGCAAAATTCGTGTGGCCTACAATAAAGGCGTCACCGTTCCTGATGGCACATTGATCGATGCCACTGGTCATCCGACAAATGATCCCGCGACGTTGTTCACTGATCCGCGCGGTGCGATTTTGCCCTTTGGTGAGCATAAGGGCTGGACACTCGCTTTTGCTTGCGAGGCGCTTGCTGGCGCTTTGACGGGCGGCGAGGCGATCAAGGGTTTTGTGACGCAAAAGGC
>RFXE01000299.1 GCA_009921785.1 Alphaproteobacteria bacterium | reverse complement strand
TGGACGCTTTGTTGTCACATCCATGCAGGAAAACACGCTGCATGGCTGGCGTCTTGCCGATGGCAAAGACATGCGCATGTCGGGTTATCCGTCAAAGACGCGAAGCCTGTCCTGGTCACATGATGGCCACTGGCTTGCGACATCAGGCGCGGATGCCGCTGTCATATGGCCCTTCAAAGATAAAGACGGACCGATGGGGAAAGCGCCGCGCGAATGCGGTGTGCGGCACGCGAAAGTTTCAAGCGTTGCGTTTCATCCACGCGCGCTCGTTGTAGCAATTGGCTATGAAGATGGGTGTATTCTTCTGTGCCGCCTAACCGATGCGGCAGAGCTTCTCGTGCGCGCTGCTCACAAGGATGATGGAAAAATCACATCCATGGCGTGGGACAAAACCGGCGCGCGGATGATCTTCGGATCAGAGAATGGGTCGGCAGGGGTTTTAACCCTGCCGTAATCTTTATCGCACGAGAATATTGCGGAACTGCCACGGATCCTTCGTGTCGATATCTTCTGGGAAGAGACCCGGACGACCGGCAAGCGGTGTCCACTCTGTATAGTGGCCTTCAACCGGTCCGAGATAAGGCATTTGTACCTCAAGGCAGCGGCGGAAATCGAGATCATCCGCTTCGACGATTCCGGCATTCGGATTTTCGATCGCCCACACCATGCCAGCGAGTACAGCGGACGTCACCTGCATGCCTGTTGCATTTTGATAGGGCGCGAGTTTCCGCGTTTCTTCAATCGAAAGACGCGAACCATACCAATAGGCATTCTTCTTATGTCCATAGAGAAGGACGCCTAGCTCATCCACGCCATCAACGATTTCATTTTCGTCGAGAATTTTCCAGTCCTTCTGGCGCTCGCCTTCACGACCAAACATTTCATGCAAAGAGAGAACAGCATCATCGCAAGGGTGATAGGCATAGTGACAGGTGGGGCGATAGATCGCCGCGCCTTTTTCATCACGCACGGTCAGATAATCGGCGATTGAAATCGATTCATTATGGGTAACGAGAAAACCATATTGGTTTTGCGCCGTTGGCGTCCATGAGCGCACACGTGTATTTGCGCCAGGTTGCAACAGATAAATCGCAGCACCGCAACCCGCATCATGAGTACGGCCATTCTCTGGCATCCAGGCCTCATGCGTGCCCCACCCCAGTTCGGCAGGCTGCAAGCCTTCAGACACAAAACCTTCAACCGACCATGTGTTCACAAACATGCCGCGCGGCTTTGGATTTTTTGCGCGCTGCGTATCGCGCTCGGCAATGTGAATGCCTTTAACGCCAAGCTTATGCGCCAAGGTAGCCCACTCAGACTTATTTGTCGGCTCAGCGCCTTCAACACCAAGATCATGCTTCAAATTCAAAAGCGCTTGTTTGACGAACCATGACACCATTCCGGGATTAGCACCGCAGCATGAAATTGCCGTTGTGCCGCCGGGTGAGCGGCGACGCAGATCGAGAATTGTTTCACGCAAAGCGTAATTCGAACGCGCCGCCGGACCTTTTGATTGATCAAAATAAAATCCGATCCATGGCTCAACAACCGTATCAATATAAAGCGCGCCAATCGAGCGGCAGAACTCCATGATGTCGAGCGATGATGTGTCAACCGATAGATTGACGCAGAAGCCTTGGCCGCCACCAGCTGTCAAAAGCGGCTGTAGCAATGTCTTATAATTATCGCGCGTGACCGCTTGTTGAATGAATTTAATACCACGCTCATCAAGTAATTTGCGATCGGCATCAGAAGGGTCAATGACCACAAGGCGCGATTTATCATGACCGATATGACGCTCGATCAACGGCAACACACCGCGGCCGATAGATCCGAAGCCGACGATCACGATAGGCCCTTCAACCCGTGCAAGAATAGTTGATGCTGTCACGATTGGGGTTCCCTCCAACAAAACACTGATACGCGCTTACTCAAGCGCCAAAAATCCGGTTTAGCGTAAGACGTCAAGTGCCTGATCTTATGCTGCCTGTGCAACGACGCGCGTACGCGTCTTCCGAGCCGTGAAAATAGGACTTGGCACTGTTTCTCCAGTAGCGGCGACAACACCCTGAGCCCCTGCAAATGCACCGTCTTTGAGCTCTAACCCAAGAAACCGCGCGCGATCGACAGGACCCGGTAGATCAATATTCGTCATCACATCGGCTGAAAAACCAAAACGTGAATAGTAAGGCGCGTCGCCTACGAGAATGACCGCGCGATGTCCTTGCATCGCCGCACGATTGAGCGCCGCACGAACAAGACGTGCGCCAATGCCCTGCGCGCGGCAATCATCCACTACAGCTAAAGGCCCAAGCAGTAAGGCATTCAGCGATCCGATTG
>RFXE01000298.1 GCA_009921785.1 Alphaproteobacteria bacterium | reverse complement strand
GAGCTGCGTCGCCGCCGCCGTGACAACAAGATATTCGTTTTCCGCTGTGCGCGTGACAGTGAGATCGGCTTCGATCCCGCCTTTGTCATTGCACCACTGCGTGTACACAACTTTGCCAGCGGCCACATCAACTTCGTTCACCGATACGCGGTTCAAGAGTTTCATCGCGTCGCGGCCTTTGACGAGGAATTTTGCGAAGGCGCTTTGATCGAAGAGGCCAACGGTTTCACGCACCGCCATGCATTCATCGCGGCTGTTCTCAAACCAGTTTGGCTTGCCGAATGTGTATTCATATTTTGGCTCTTGGCCTGGGCGCGCATACCAGTTCGGGCGTTCCCAACCCGCGACTTCCCCAAAGCACGCGCGATGCGCAACAAGGCGATCATGCAACACGGTTTTGCGCACGCCGCGTGACGTTTCATATTGCTTGAAGGGCCAATGCATCGCGTAGAGAAGGCCAAGCGCTTCCGAGACACGCGGGATCAAGAAGTGCTGCGTGTTTTGATGCGGGTAGAGGCGGTTGATATCGACATCCCACAAATCAAACGGGGGCTCGCCTTCCGTGATCCAATGCGCGAGCGCCATGCCCGCTCCGCCACCCGATTGAATACCGATGGAGTTAAAGCCCGCTGCGATAAACACATTCTTCACTTCGGGCGCGGGCCCCAAAATATATTTCTGATCGGCCGTGAAACTTTCAGGACCGTTGAAGAATTTACGGATGCCGATTTTTTCGAGCGACGGAATGCGCTTCATCGCGTCTTCTAGAATGGGCGCGAAATGATCGAAATCTTCTGGCAGTTCGCCAAATTCGAAATCCGCCGGAATGCCATCAAGCGCCCAGGGTTTGGCTTTCGGTTCAAACGCGCCGAGCAAGAGCTTGCCCGCATCTTCTTTATAATATGCGCAGTGATCCATATCGCGCATCACCGGCAGATCCGGCGTCATGCCCTCCATCGGATCGGTGACGATATAAAAATGCTCGCAGGCTTGCAGCGGCACATCAACGCCAATGGTTTTAGCGAGTTCACGTGTCCACATGCCGCCCGCGATCACAATCGTCTCAGCGAGGATTGTACCCTCTGCGGTTTCAACGCCAACCGCTTTGCCATTCTCCATGATGATTTTGGTAACAAGTGTGTCTTCATGAAATTTCACGCCCGCCATACGCGCGCCTTTTGCCAGCGCCATCGTCGTATCAATCGGATTGCATTTGCCGTCATGCGGATACCAGATCGCGCCGATGACATCATCGATATTCATCAACGGCCATTTGGCTTGCGCTTCTTTCGGGCTGATCTCATGCGCTTCGACATCGAAGGAGCGGAGCATGTCCGCAGCACGGCGCAGTTCCTGCCAACGCTCGGGGTTTGTCGCAATCGAGATCGAACCCGGCTGCACAAAGCCGGTCGCTTGGCCGGTTTCTTTTTCGAGATTGGTGTAAAGATCGACGGTGTATTTCGCGAGCCGTGTCAGATTCTGCGTATAAAGCGAGGAGCGTACAAGACCCGCCGCATGCCATGTCGTGCCGCTTGTGAGCTTCTTGCGCTCAAGCAATACAACATCTTTTACGCCCTTCTTGCCGAGGTGATAGGCGGTCGAGCAACCGACAATGCCGCCCCCGATAATGACGACGGATGCATGAGAGGGGAGGCCGGCCATGAGCGTTTCCTTGTTTAGCGCATTGCGTATTTTTTATATTTTATAATCACCACGGGGGCGTGAAGTCCATCATCCGTCAAAGTGCGAAGCGACGTAAATCGCTTCGCGCGCAAGGACGGATATTACGCCACTTCACCCATGTCTTTGCGATCGAGCTTGATCGGGAATTTCGCACGGATCGCATCATCAACCTCACGGCTGATATGTTTAGGGTGGTGGTTTTTCAGAATGTCGGCGGTCTTTTTGATCGCGCGATCAACATAAGTGGGGCGGCCGCGCTCATTCCACTCATTCGGGCTCCAGCGGTCGCCGACCGAAGGATAAACATAATCGCGTTGCATCAAATGCAGTGTCTGATCGGAACCAAGATAATGACCGGGACCACCGACGCAGACATTGCGGATGGTATCGATATTCAACGCATCGTCTGACGTATCAATGCCGCGCATCGTGCGTTGTGCCGCGGCGATGATGTCGTTGTCGGCAACAAGTGTTTCTTTGCAGATGCCGAGCAGCGAGGCATGCATGCCGGCTGCTTCATAAATGAGGTTTGTGCCGGCATTGCCGACAAGTGTGAGGTTATAGGCTTTCTCGTAACCGGCTTGGAAGTCGATGACTTTCGAGTCGCACATGCCGGCACCCGTGCCGCCATTGAGATCATAGAAATTCGCCATCTGG
>RFXE01000297.1 GCA_009921785.1 Alphaproteobacteria bacterium | reverse complement strand
GCCATGATGCTATCGGGTTCTTTCTTGATGCGCGCGATCTTCGGCAGGGACTTCGCACCGCCTTAAAAAGCGCACCCGATATGATGCGCGCTTTGACACGATTAGCGATGGATCGTGGGGGCCCACGCGATCTTGTTGGGCTCGGTCTCGCGCTTTCAACTGCGCGTCAAATTGGTGAGACGCTTTCGAACGCAAGCGCGCTTCCTCATGAAATTGAAAATGCGCGGGGAGCACTTCTCTCGATTGATGCCTCATTACCGCACCGTCTCACCGCTGCGCTTGCAGATGATGTGCCGCTGAATAAACGCGATGGTGGCTTTATTCGCGACGGGTTTTCGGCAGAGCTGGATGATATTCGAGCTTTGCGAGATGAGGGTCGTAAAGTCATCGCGCGGCTGCAAGCCGATTATGTGGCTTTAACAGGCGCGCGCACACTCCGTATTAAATTCAATAATTTCCTCGGCTATTTCATCGAAGTGCCTCAAGCGAATGGTGAAGAGCTCTTAAAGCCGCCGCATGTTGAAACTTTTATTCATCGGCAGACCATGCAAGGGGCGATGCGGTTTTCAACGGCGGAACTTGCCGAGCTTGCCGGAAAAATTGCCTCTGCGGGTGATCGTGCGCTTGCGCTCGAACTTGATCTCTTCGCGGAACTATCAACTCGCTTGATCGAAGCCACGGAAGTGATCCGCCGTGCCTCAGATGCGTTGGCATTGATTGATGTGACAGCCGCGCTCGCTGAACTCGCCGATGATCACAACCATACGCGACCGGATATGGCAGATGATCTTTCGTTTATGATCGAGAGTGGTCGCCATCCCGTTGTTGAGCAAGCGCTCAAACGTTCGGGATCACCATTTGTGGCCAATGATTCCGATCTCTCCCAACCCGACGCCGAGAAAGGTGGTCGCGTTCTGCAGAACGCGCTGATTGCTATCATGGCGCAAGCGGGATGTTTTGTGCCGGCCAAAAAAGCGCGCATCGGTCTTGTTGATCGCTTATTCTCACGCGTCGGTGCTGCTGATGATCTCGCGCGCGGCCGTTCAACCTTCATGGTTGAAATGATCGAAACCGCAGCCATTCTCAATCAAGCGACGGATCGCTCGCTCGTGATTCTTGATGAAATCGGACGCGGCACCGCTACATTTGATGGTCTATCCATCGCTTGGGCGACGATTGAACATCTCCATGAAGTTAATCGCTGCCGTGCGCTTTTCGCGACGCATTTTCATGAATTGACCGCGCTCACACAAAAGCTCCCGCGTCTGAAAAATGCAACGATGCGCGTCGCTGATCATAAAGGTGAAGTTATCTTTTTGCATGAAGTGATTGCAGGTACCGCCGATCGCTCTTATGGGATTCATGTCGCGCGTCTTGCGGGGTTACCGCGGAGCGTCATCGATCGCGCGCAAATGATCCTCACCGAACTTGAGGCGTCTGATCGTCAAGCGTCGGTCGATGTGATGCTTGATGAATTGCCGTTGTTTTCGAACGTCGTGAAGCAGAGTGCAACGCGCAGCCAATACGGTCCCGATCCACTCCATGAAGCGCTTGGCGCTATACACCCGGATGATCTCACGCCGAAAGAGGCGCTTGAGGCTCTTTATCGGTTGAAGACTATTTCAATCAAGCCATAGATAATGATGTCAATTTTTCTTATTTTATAAGGGGCTAATAAAATGACCGACGCTCTCAACAGCCGCCTTATTCAAAGGGCAACAGGTAGCCAAAACGAGTATCGATTTACATTTCAGGGTCGAACCAAGACTTATTTCGGTATTTGGATTGTCAATGTTCTACTCAATATTGTGACACTCGGCATTTATTCAGCATGGGCGAAAGTCAGACGGCTTCGCTATTTTTACGAGAATACATGGCTGGACGGATATAATTTCAGCTATCATGCAGAACCCGTGAAGATATTGATTGGTCGTGCCATCGTCGTTGGAGCGCTCATTCTCTACAATATACTTGTTACTATATCGCCCTTCTTCGTCGTTCTATTGATTGCTTATGTTTTTCTTCTGCCCGTAATCATTAATGCGTCATTTTCTTTTTCGTTACGAATGACAAGTTTTCGAGGCGTGCGCTTTGGCTTTCGGGGCGATTATTGGCCTGCATTCGGAATTTATATCGCTCTGCCCCTTTTCGTCATCTTGACGGCTGGCCTCGCACTGCCCCTCTACACGAAATTAAGCTGGCGTTATCTTGGAAGTCGACTGCGTTATGGATCGGTGCGTGCAGAGATTGCACCGCCTCTTGGAGCTCTTTATGCGCAATTCGGATTGTCAATCATCGTATTGATTATCGGAATGCTTCCCATTGTTCTTATTCCAACGGC
>RFXE01000296.1 GCA_009921785.1 Alphaproteobacteria bacterium | reverse complement strand
GACCGGACATAATGTGCCGATTTCCAACATGCTGCATCATTATCTTATCACCGAGCCGCTGCAGGCTTTGATTGATCATAAGCCGGAACTACCCGTGGTGCGCGATCCTTGGTCTCATGCCTATCTACGCGAAGAAACCAATGGCGTGTTGATTGGGCCTTATGAAACCGGCACTGCGCATGTCTGCTGGGATGGTAAGCCACCCGCATGGGATTTTGAGAGTGAACTCGTTGCGCCCGAACTCGAACGCTTGATGCCTTATCTCGAGCGTTGCATCGAACGCTTCCCGCTCTTTGGTGAAGCGGGAGTGAAGAGCGTCATCTCGGGTGCGATCACGCATACGCCGGATGGTGTTTATCTTTCAGGTCCCGCTCCGGGGCCAAAAAATTACTGGATGCATTGCGGTGCATCGATTGGCATTTGCCAAGGTGGCGGTGCGGGCAAATATCTCGCGCAATGGATGGTGCATGGTCAGGCTGAAATCAATATGCGCGAATTCGATCCGCGCCGTTTCGGCAATTGGGCAGACAAAGACTATACGGAAGAAGTCTCCATCGCCGATTATCATCACATGTATTATTGCTATAAGCCCGGCGAACAACACACGGTGGGTCGCGGGCTTCGTAAATCATCGCTCTATGACACGCTTAAAAACGAAGGCGCACAATTCAGCCAGATTTTTGGATGGGAACGTCCGCGCTGGTATGACAAGAGCGGTAAGGGTGAAGTCTTCTCCTTCAAGCGTTCGAATTGGTGGGATGCCGTGAAGGTGGAATGCGACACGGTGCGCAACCATGTTGGCTTGATGGATCTCTCAACCTTTTCGAAATATGATGTGAAGGGTGCGGATGCCTATGCGTTTCTTTCACGCATTTGCGCCAATAAAATTCCAACGAAAGATGGCGGTGTTATTCTTGGCCATCTTCTGAATGCAAATGGCTTTATTGAATCCGAAATCACGGTGACGCGTCTCGCCTCCGATCATTTCTATGTGCTCTCGGCAGCGGTCGCTCAATTGCATGATTTCGATCAATTAAATTGGCGTGTTGAGAGGGGCGAGAAGGTTACGATCACCGATATCACCGATGACTATGGTGTGCTCGTGCTGGCGGGTCCCAAAGCGCGTGATGTGCTCGCGCAGGCAACCGACATTGATTTAACGAATGCGAGCTTCCGCTGGCTTACCGGTAAAGAAGCAACGGTGGCTGGTGTTAAGGGTGTGCGTCTCGTGCGCGTCAACTATGTCGGTGAACTGGGTTGGGAATTACACTGCCCGATGAAGGAAATGCCAAAAGTCTATCAGACTTTGATGGCTGCTGGTAAAGCCCATGGCATCGGTCTCTTCGGGACCTATGCGATGAATTCATTGCGCATGGAAAAAGCCTATCGCGGTTGGGGCTCTGAGCTCACCAATGAAGTCACAATGATCGAAGGCGCGATGGATCGCTTCGTTGACTTCAACAAGGACTTCATCGGCAAGCCGGGCACGTTAAAATCGCAACAGCAAGGTGCGCGCATTCAACTCGTCTATTGCGAAGTCGATGCGCTCGATAATGATTCCTACGGCAATGAGCCCGTCTATAAAGATGGCGCGTTGGTGGGCATCACAACTGGTGGCGCCTATGGCCATGCAGTCGGTAAATCTTTGGCCTTCGCTTATGTCGATCCGAAATTTGCGGCACCCGGCACAGAATTCGATGCGCTCATGATGGGCAATATGTGCAAAATGCGTGTGCTGGCCGACTGCGCATGGGACCCCAAAAACGAACGTCTGCGCGCTTAAGGTCATACGACGCTCGCATTCGCACATGACTATGGGGTCTTCTTGCCGTGCCTGAAATCATGCTATCCTGCCCTCCTCAAGAGGGCAGGATGGTTTTCATGGATTTCACAATCGCGCCGGACATTGACACCTACCGCCAACGCATTGCCGCTTTTGTCGATACACATCTCTTGCCGCTTGAAAGCGATCCCGCGTCCTATGACGGGCATGGCAATATCACATTGCCTTTACTTGAACGCATAAGATCGAAGGCGCGCGCTGAAGGCCTCTGGTGTTTGCAGTTGAGGCCTGAGAGCGGCGGCAAAGGGCTCACTAAAACCGGAATGGCTGTATGCTATGAGGCGATGAATCGGTCGCTCTTCGGGCCAGTCGTATTCAACTCTGCTGCGCCCGATGACGGTAATATGATGGTGCTCGAAGCGCTCGGCACAGAGGCGCAAAAATCCCGCTGGTTGAAGCCGATTGTCGATGGCACAGTGCGTTCCGCTTTTGCGATGACGGAGCCGCATCCCGGTGGAGGATCCGATCCCGGCATGATTCAAACGCGCGCCGAAAAGCGCGGTTCGGATTACGTCATCACCGGTCAC
>RFXE01000295.1 GCA_009921785.1 Alphaproteobacteria bacterium | reverse complement strand
GTAAAGAATGAAGGCAAGACCTACACAGCCGAGACGGACCCCGGCGTGCTCTCCGTGCGCCGCATTTATTCTTACTATAAGCGGCACGGTCACAGCACGATTGTGATGGGCGCGAGCTTCCGCAACACGGGCGAGATCGAGGCGCTGGCCGGGTGCGACCGTTCGACGATTGCGCCCGCTTTGCTTGATCAATTGTCGAAAGATACCGGCACTCTTGAACGCAAACTTGAGCCAAAATCCGCCGCGCAAAATAGCGAAGACAGGCTTGATCTTAACGAAGCACGCTTCCGCTATATCTTGAATGATGATGCGATGGCGACAGAAAAGCTTGCCGAAGGTATTCGCGCTTTCGCAAAAGACTTGGGCACGCTCAAGGCGATGGTTGCGAAGAGGTTAGACTCCTAAGGCGAGATCGCCCAATCCTTCGGGCGCAGCGCCGCTTCACGGATTTTTGTCAGCGTCGTCGCGGGCGTGATCGCTTCCGGATCGAGGAAGCAATGCAGAATGGATGGTTTGCCTGATGCGACAGCGCGCTCGAATGCGGGCGCAAACTCGTCCGTCTTGCTCACCGTTTCACCATGGCCACCAAAGGCGCGGGCATAAGCGGCGAAATCCGGATTCTTCAATTGCGTCGCAGATACACGGCCCGGATATTCGCGCTCTTGATGCATACGAATTGTGCCATAAATGCCATTATCGACAACAATCACAATGATCGGCAAATCATATTGCACAGCGGTCGCGAATTCCTGGCCGTTCATCAGGAAACAGCCGTCACCGGCGAACGCAATGACCATGCGGTTTGGAAACGCGCGCTTTGCACCCACAGCGGCAGGAACGCCAAAACCCATCGAGCCTGAATTGGGCGCGACTTGCGTGCCGTAATTCCGAAAGCGCAAGAATCGTCCCGGCCAGATTGCGTAATTGCCGGCACCATTGGCGATCACAGTGTCATGCGGGATGCGGTCACGCAGCCAGCGCACCGCTTCACCAATTTGAAACGCACCCGGCACAGTGGGGATTGTATCGGTCCATGCGAGGAAATCTTCACGCGCAGCTTTGCGCGCATCTACCCATGGAATCTCATTCGGTGGCTGAAGCGTTTCGATCGCAGCAGCAAACGCGCGCGGGCTTGCATGAATGCCAAGCGTCGGATGATAGACGCGGCCTAACTCCTCTGCATCTGCATGTACATGCACGAGCTTTTGTTTCGGTACAGGGATATCAAAAAGCGTATAGGCTTGTGACGGCATCTCGGCCATGCGTCCGCCGATCAGCAACACAAGATCAGCGCCTTCAATGCGTGCCTTCAATTTTGGATTGGGACCGATGCCAATTTCACCTGCGTAATTTTGATGATCACCATCAAACAACATCACACGGCGAAACGAGGTTGCAACGGGCAAATCAAAACGCTCGGCGAAACGGATCATTGAGGCGCGCGCTTTATCACTCCAACCACTACCACCCAAAATGGCGATAGGACGCTTTGCGGCCCAAAGCATTTTTTGCAATTCCGCCATTTGCGTTTGCCCGGGCCACGTCTCAACCGCTTCAACGCGCGGACCCACCGCAACTTGCGCGGTCGCAACAAGCATATCTTCCGGCAAGGCAATCACGACAGGACCGGGACGGCCCTGCATCGCAACATGAAAGGCGCGTGAAATCACTTCCGGCACCCGCGCGGGGTCAGTAATTTCTGTCACCCATTTTGTGGTTGAACCGAAATAGGCTTTGTAATCCATCTCCTGAAACGCGCCGCGCTCTTTCATGCCGGATTCAATTTGACCGACGAAGAGAATGAGCGGCACGGAATCATGTTCGGCAATGTGGATACCGGCGGACGCATTAGTAGCACCCGGACCACGCGTGACCATCGCGATACCAGGACGACCGGTGAGACGCGCGGTTGCATCCGCCATCATCACCGCGCCACCTTCTTGTCGGCAAACGGTGACATTGATCGACACATCATGCAACGCATCGAGCACCGCAAGATAGCTTTCACCCGGCACGCAAAACACATGTTCGACGCTTTGCGCTTGCAAACAATCGACAATCAATTGTCCGCCCGTGCGTTCGGGAAGCGTTGTCATATTATGATCTCCTATCCGCCCCACGCTTTATCATTCAAAACATCATCAGTGTCAGCACCCAAGCGCGGCGAGGCGCGTTCCGCAACCATCGGCTCGCCATTGATCACGATCGGCGTGCGCACGCTCGGCACAGACCCGAGCAAGGCATCCTCATTTTCGAGATCAACTTTCATACCACGCGCTTGAACTTGGGCGTCATCAAAGACATCGGCGACCGTATTGATGGGACCCGCTGGAACGCCCGCAGCTTCAAGCCGTGACAGCAAATCATCGC
>RFXE01000294.1 GCA_009921785.1 Alphaproteobacteria bacterium | reverse complement strand
TAGATGGTTGTTGTCATCAAACGCGCTCGTCCCTCTCATCGCAATACGGGCGATGGTCCGGGGATGCGCGCAGCGGCTAAAATGCCGCGTCGGGGAGTGGATTAATCCAATCCCGCGAACCGTTCCGAGGCACCCCGCCCGGACTCATGCGTTCGTCGCGCCAAGGCAGGTCTCCTGGCTCGCGGCTCGCCGTTCTTGCGCCGCCTTCCCGGGTGTCTTTTGTCGAGACAATCCAGTGGCTTCGTGGCGCGGAACTCGCCGCTTACAGTTGCGGGGGCAGCCAGGGCATAACCGCAACTGGTGCGGCGTCACCCTGTTCCCTTTTCACCCCCCAGACGGGGGGACCTTGACGAGGGTGACACTGGCCCTCATGCGACCTTCTGTCAATTTCTAACCGGGTGCTCTTATGGCCTTTGCCCGCGCAATTTCGTATGAGCAGCGATCAATTTTTCTGCGGGGCAGGCTGATGGCGGATGAAACGGACGAGGACGCGGCGCGGCGCCATAAGGAAAAAATGGCCAAGCGCAAGGCCGTCCAGGACGCCGAAGTGGCCTCGAAGACGATTCGCGAGAAGGGTCTGCTGATCGTCCATACCGGTCCCGGCAAGGGCAAATCGACCGCCGCTTTCGGGTTGATCATGCGGGCGCTCGGCCATGATTGGCCCATCGGCGTGGTGCAATTCATCAAGGGCGCCTGGTCCACAGGCGAGCGCAAGGCGCTCGAACGATTCCCCGATCTCGTGCGCTGGTATTCGATGGGCGAGGGGTTCACCTGGGAAACGCAAGACCGCGCGCGCGATGTGGCGGCAGCCGAAGCGGCATGGATGAAGGTGAACGAGTTGATGGCCGATCCGGCGATCCGGCTCTTGGTACTCGATGAACTCAACATCGCGTTGCGTTATGACTATTTGTCTTTGGCGGCGGTGGTCGAAACGCTCAAAAACAGACGGCCTGATCTGCATATCGTTGTGACAGGCCGCAATGCGAAACCTGAATTGATCGAAGCTGCTGATCTCGTCACCGAAATGAGTTTGGTGAAACATCATTTTGCTGCCGGTGTGAAAGCGCAAGAAGGCATTGAATTCTGATGTCCGGACGCGCATTGATGATTCAAGGTACAGGATCGGATGTCGGCAAATCGCTGATTGTCGCGGGTCTGTGTCGTGTGTTTGTTCGACGCGGCTTGAAGGTGATGCCGTTCAAACCGCAAAACATGTCGAACAATGCGGCCGTGACAGCGGATGGCGGCGAGATTGGCCGTGCGCAAGCCTTGCAAGCGCGCGCCGCCCGCGTGCCGACAAGCGTTCACATGAATCCGGTATTGCTCAAACCGCAAAGCGAGATCGGTTCGCAAATCATCGTGCAAGGCAAAGTGCACGGCACTGCGAAAGCGCGCGATTATCAGGCATTGAAACCGAAATTGCTCGAAGCGGTGCTGCAAAGTTTCTCTCTCTTGAAGGCAGAAGCCGATCTTGTGTTGATCGAAGGGGCGGGGAGTGCGGCGGAGATCAATCTCCGCGCGAATGACATTGCCAATATGGGCTTTGCGCGCGCGGCTGACGTGCCCGTGATCTTGCTCGGCGACATTGATCGTGGCGGCGTGATTGCACAGATCGTCGGTACGCGTGCGGTGATTGATGAAGCCGATGCCGCATTGGTGCAGGGCTTTATGGTCAACCGCTTTCGCGGTGATGCGTCTTTGTTTGAAGACGGGATGCGTTTGATCGCTGAAAAATCAGGTTGGAAGAGTTTCGGTTTGATCCCGCATTTTCACGATGCGTTTCGCTTGCCGGCGGAAGATGCGGTGGCGTTGGATCGTCGTCGTGCATCGCGCGATGCGCCAATTTCAATTGCTGTTTTGCAATTACCGCGCATTTCCAATTTCGATGATTTTGATCCGCTTGCTGCCGAGTCGCATGTCAAACTGCAGATGATCAAACGCGGTGAAGCAATTCCGGGCGATGCGGATCTGGTGATCATTCCGGGCTCGAAGGCGACGATTGCCGATCTTGAAGCGTTGCGGGCCGAGGGGTGGGATATTGATCTTCGCGCGCATGTGCGGCGCGGGGGCAAAGTGCTCGGTGTCTGCGGTGGTTATCAGATGCTCGGCCAGCGCATTGATGATCCGCACGGTATTGAAGGCGTGGCAGGTGGCGTCGAGGGTTTGTGCTTGCTTGATGTTTCAACCGTCATGGAGCCGAAGAAAACATTGATTGCGGTGACGGGCTCATCGCTTGCAGATCAAGCGCCATTTCATGGCTATGAAATGCATATCGGCGTAACCGACGGACCGGATCATCAACGGCCCGTGTTGCGGTTTGATGATGGACGTCTTGATGGCGCGATGTCCGCCGATGGTCTGGTGCGCGGTG
>RFXE01000293.1 GCA_009921785.1 Alphaproteobacteria bacterium | reverse complement strand
CCATGGGCGCCATAGGCAACTGAACGACCGGGCAAATGTAAATCGCGCATGAAATGTTCTCCGCTTTTTAAGGGAATAGACTACGGATGATTCCCGCAAGCGCAATCAAGATGAGCATAAATAAAGTAATGCGGCGGAAACCTTCCGGCGTTGCTCCCAGAAAATGTCTTGTGCCAAGCGTCATGCCGACGATGAGAATCGGTAAAGCCAAAACGGCGGTTTTTATCGTATCCTGATCAACCAATCCGGCATGAAACAAGAACATCAAACCCATCACATCAAGAAGAAAGAAATAGGCTGTGACCGCAGCGCGGATTTTTGCTGGCGAGTCGCCATCCGCCGTCAAAAACAATGCGACTGGAAGCCCGCCCATACCCACAGCTCCATTCGCAACGCCCGATCCGATGCCGACGGCGAAAGCGCCTTTATCATTCGCCTTCTTTCGCAATTTCCATCCGCGCAACAATAACAAAGCGGCTGTGAAGACAAAGATCGATAGACCGAGTTTGAGACTCTCTGCGGGAACGGACGACAAAAGCAACACGCCCGGACCTGAGCCAATGGCAGCGCCAAGTAAAAGAAACACAACACGCCGCCATGGAATATCGCGCCATACTGAGAAGGCCTGAACGCAACTCGCAATCACTTCGAGAAGCAATGCCACACCGATGGCGCGCGCAGGCACGCCAACGAGCGACCAGCTCGAAACAAGCACGGCTGAGAATCCGAAGCCCGAATAGCCGCGCGCAAGTGACGCGACAAAGAGACCGGCAATCATGAGGGCAAGCGCGAAGGGGGTCGCCGTCAAAATAAATTCAGGAAGGTCCATTGCTCATGCCTTATATTTTATGCTGTGAGCGTAGGACACAGAAACAATCCGGAGAAGGGCCACGCTTGTTAAGCCATTCAGTCCACGGATCTTATTTGCCAGCCATCATAAGAAGCTGAAGGTAGCAAATGCGGCGCTTGAAGCGACGATTTTCGTCCCATTCGAAAATGACAAGACGCGGACGATCGCGGCCGGGACGCTCCACTTTGATTTCGATTTCAGGCGGCAAGAGAATGCCGAGATGGCGCAATGTACGATGCGCGTCGCGTTCAATCTCACCCAAAAGCGAACGATCAATCCAGCAGCGTGCTAACACCGCGCCGAGATAATCAAGAATCTTTTCTTTGAGTTCGCTCGGATTGATAACGATTTCAATCGGCGGCTCGCGGGCAAATTCCGCGTCCTCAGATCCATCATAATCATAGTGTTGATCATTGGTGATCGTTTGGAAAAGCGCCGGACGTTTTTCCTCTGCCCCCGCAACGGCTGGCACACCCCCGCTATTCGAACGATTGGCCATAGGGGCGGCTCCTGCCTTCCTCAAAAACACGCAACAAGGACAAAAAGAAAACGGCGCGCGACCCCTAAAATTTAGCGGGGTCAAAACGCGTCTTATCCCTCTATTCCCATCGTCTCATAGTAGAATTCGGCTGACAAGCCTGGCGTGATCCGTAAAAAGGCCAAAGCTGATAGACGGCGGCGGGGGCGGGTGCGAAGGTGAAGTCCGATTCGACCTCCCACCGATTGGGTATTATGCCTCATTCCACCTCATTTGCCCGCCCTGATTCCCAAATCCTCCTAATTTTGGCTGTTTTCACGGTTATTCGGCTTGCTGTGGCCGCTGGTACGGGGCTTGTTTTTGACGAGGCCTATTACCGGCTCTGGGGGCTTTTTCCCGGTTGGGCCTATTTCGACCATGCGCCGATGGTCGCCTGGTGGGTGGCTCTGGGGCACTTGATTGCCGGAGACACCGCCCTCGGCACCCGGCTGCTGGGCCCGCTCTCAGCCGGCCTCGGCTCGCTATTGCTTTGGCGAACCGCCTTTCTCCTTTATGGGCGCCCCGCAGCAGATCGATCCGTCTTGATCTTCAATGCGATGCTGCTGCCGTCGGTCGGTAGCATTGTAATGACGCCCGATGTGCCGAGTGTGTTTTTTTGGGGCATGACGCTCTGGGCGCTTGCCGAATTACGCGCCTCTCAGCGCGGCGTGTGGTGGCTTGTGATTGGCCTCTTTATTGGCCTTGATCTTCTCTCAAAATATTCGGGCGTTTTTCTCGGACTTGGTATTTTAGTGTGGCTCGTCATCGATCGCGATCAGCGACATTGGTTCAAAAGCGTTATGCCCTATGGGGGCGCAGTTATCGCGCTCGCGCTTTTCTCACCCGTGATAATCTGGAATGCGACGCATGACTATGTGTCCTTCGCCAAGCAGCTGTCGCGCACGCAGGGCGAAAGTTTCGATCCCAAATATCTTTTTGAAATGATCGGTGCCCAATGGATGTTGATGACGCCGATCATCGGTGGCATCGCGCTTTTTGCTTTTGCGCGAG
>RFXE01000292.1 GCA_009921785.1 Alphaproteobacteria bacterium | reverse complement strand
GCGGCGCTCAGCTTTCTCGCGCCAGATTTGGAAATATTAAGTTTTCCGAATTGGGATTGCCAACCCTATGATCGCGTATCGCCTCATGCGGGACTTGTTGCACGACGGATGACCGTTCTCGCGCGTCTAGCGCGGTCGCATACAGGCGAAGATCGCCCGCGTGTCTTGATCGCGACCGCGAATGGTTTAATGCAACGCGTGACGGCACGTTCCAAAATTGCATCTGAGAGTTTTTCCGCTGCACCCGGTAACCGCGTTGATACGAAAGCGCTTGCCCTTTGGCTTGAATCAAATGGGTTTATGAAAACCGCTACCGTGCGCGAGACGGGCGATTATGCGGTGCGTGGCGGGATCATCGATCTTTTCGCCCCGGGCATGCCTTTGCCTGTGCGTCTTGATTTCTTTGGTGATACGCTTGAATCACTCCGTAGCTTTGATCCTGAAACGCAAAGAACCATCGGTCAATTACGCGCGCTTGATCTTGTGCCGATGAGCGAAGTGCAATTGACGACGGAAACAATAAAGAGGTTTCGTCAAGCCTATGTTTCGATTTTTGGTGCGCCGGGTCGCGATGATCTTCTTTATGAAGGCATCAGCGAGGGTCGCCGTGTTGCCGGTCTCGAACACTGGTTGCCATTGTTTCATGAGCGGCTTGATACGCTTTTTGATTATGTTCCCGATGTACCGCTTATTCTTGATCCGCTCGTCGAGGAAGCAGCACAAGAGCGCTTAAGCCTCATTACGGATCACTATGAGGCGCGGCGCGACGCGCTTTCAAATCCGCAGACGGGGCTTATGCCCTATAAGCCGTTAGAGCCAAAGCATCTTCATCTAGAGGCTAATGAGCTAAAAGCGCGGCTAGCAAAGCATTCCGTAATTCGCATTACACCTTTCGCAGTTGCAGACGACGGATCATCAAATGTTGATTGTGGTGTGCGGCAGGGTCGAAATTTTTCGGCTGAGCGTGCGCGTGTTGATGGTGATGATGATACGGACTCGAAAAACATATTTGATGCGGTCGTGTCATTCATCACGTCAAAGCAAGATGAAGCGAAACGCGTGATCGTGGCGACTTGGACAGAGGGAGCGCGTGAGCGCTTGTCTCATGTGCTGTCTGATCATGGATTAAAGACTCTTACCTATACGTCCAATCTATCTGAAGCGCTGGCGCTTAAGGGAAAAGCGGTTGCTCTGGCGGTTTGGGGTCTTGAGCGCGGTTTTGAGACAGACAGCCTCGTTGTAATCGGCGAACAGGATATTCTTGGTGATCGTCTTGTCCGCAAGGCGCGCAAGTCCCGTCGCGCACAAGATGTTATCGCTGAAGCGGCAAGTCTCAACCCCGGCGACCTCGTCGTCCATCTTGATCATGGCATTGGTCGCTTTGCGAGTCTGAAGACGATTGATGTGGCTGGCGCACCGCATGACTGTGTCGAGATCCATTATGCGGGCGGCGATAAACTTTTTCTGCCCGTCGAAAATCTTGATCTTCTTTCGCGTTACGGGTCTGAAGATACAGAGGTTCAGCTCGACCGCTTGGGCGGTGGCGGGTGGCAGGCCCGCAAGGCAAAACTCAAGAGCCGCATTCGCGAGATGGCGCATGCGCTTATCAAAATTGCGGCCGCGCGGCTAATGCGCGAAGCGCCCAAACTCTCCGTTCCGCATAATAGTTATGAAGAATTTGCCGCGCGTTTCCCTTATGATGAAACCGAAGATCAATTGAATTCGATTGATGCCGTGCTTGATGATTTGGGATCAGGCCGCCCCATGGACCGGCTGCTTTGCGGCGATGTGGGCTTTGGCAAAACGGAAGTGGCATTGCGCGCAGCCTTTGTTTCGGCGCTCGCCGGAAAACAAGTGGCTGTTGTGGTACCGACGACATTGCTCGCACGGCAACATTTTAAAACATTCTCCGAGCGCTTTGGGGGTCTACCTGTTGTTGTGAAGCAGCTCTCACGCTTTATCCCGGCGCAACAACAAAAAGAAACACGCGAGGGTCTTGAAGCGGGCGTGGTTGACATTGTTGTGGGCACCCATGCGCTTTTGGGTAAGACCATAAAATTTAATGATTTGGGCTTGCTCATTGTCGATGAAGAACAGCATTTCGGTGTAGGACATAAAGAGCGCCTCAAAGAATTGCGCGCGGAAGTTCATGTTCTCACTTTGACGGCAACGCCTATTCCACGAACGCTCCAATTGGCATTAACAGGTGTTCGTGACCTATCTATTATTGCGACGCCACCCGTTGATCGGCTTGCGGTTCGTACATTTATTACGCCCTTTGATCCGTTGATGATCCGTGAAGCCTTGTTGCGCGAACGGTATCGTGGCGGACAGGCCTTCTATGTATGCCCGCGCATTGAAGATCTTGATGAGGTTAAAACATTCCTCGCCACTGAAGTGCCCGAGGCAAAGATCGGTATCGCGCATGGC
>RFXE01000291.1 GCA_009921785.1 Alphaproteobacteria bacterium | reverse complement strand
CGGCAAAATCGCTTTCTTGCTTCTCGATCCCCTCGCCGAGCGCATAACGCACAAAACCTGTGAGTTCGACCGGAGCGCCAACCTTGCCAGCGGAGTCTTTCACCGCTTGGCCGACCGTCTTAGACGGATCATGGATATAAGCCTGCTCGAGCAAGCAAACTTCCTTGTAATAGGTCTTCAAACCGCTCTCGATAATCTTCTCAAGAACATTGGCAGGCTTGCCCGCATTTTTATCCGCAAGAACGGCCTTCTCACGAGCAACCGTTGCCGGATCAAGACCCGACGCATCAAGCGCGAGGGGGTTTGTCGCCGCAACATGCATCGCAATCTGACGGCCCAAAGCCGAAAGTTCATCGGCCTTGCCAGATGACTTCAGACCAACGAGGACGCCGATTTTACCAAGACCATCAGCAATCGATGTATGAAGATAAGCACCGACGACGCCTTCCGGCACAGCCACTTCAGCCGCACGACGGAGCGTCATGTTTTCGCCGATTGTTGCAATCGCATTTTGAATCGCTTCAGCAACCGAACCGCCAGCGGGATGCGCTGCAGACGTGATCTTTTCAACGTCAGCGCCAGCCTTGTGCGCTACGCCAGCGATTGAACGAACAAGCGCCTGGAACGCATCGTTGCGCGCAACGAAGTCTGTCTCGGAATTGACTTCAACGAGAACGCCTTTGTTTCCTTCAACCTTCAATCCGATCAGACCTTCGGCAGCCACGCGACCAGATTTCTTCGCAGCCTTCGAGAGACCCTTCTTGCGCAGCCAATCAATAGCCGCTTCGATATTGCCGTCATTGGCTTCCAATGCAGCTTTGCAATCCATCATGCCTGCGCCTGAGGTTTCGCGCAGTTCCTTGACCATCGCGGCGGTAATCGCAGCCATCGGTTTGATCCTTTCACATCCATAATGAAAGAACGGCGAAATTGTTTTCGCCGTCCTGTTGTCTAAAACCGCATCCTATTCATCGGATGCGTCAGCAGCATGACTAAAATCAGGCTGCTTCAATCAAAGCGCGTGCTGATGCGATCCAATTATCGCGAGCGGCACGACCATTCAGCTTCAAATCGCGATCAAGCGATGCGGTATCGGCATCGTTCAATGCAGCGATTTGCCAATAGTGATAAACACCGGCTTCATTGAGCTTCTGTTCAAGCTGCGGGCCAATACCCGAGATCTTCTTCAAGTCATCTGGTGCGCCGCGTGGAGCAGCCAAACGCTCGAAGGCATCACCCGAGTAAGCAGGCAATTCCGCAGGAAGGGCTTCAACAACTGGCTTCTCGAAAGCGCCGACATCAACGCCAGCCGAACCCTGACCGCGTGAAATACCGTCAAGCGCAGCACGCGCGATGAGATCGCAATAAAGCGCAATTGCACGACCCGCGTCATCATTGCCTGGAATCGGGAATGTGATGCCATCCGGATCGCAATTCGTATCGATAATTGCCGCTACCGGAATGTTAAGACGACGCGCTTCTTGAATAGCGAGCTGTTCTTTGTTGGTATCGATTACGAAAATGAGATCGGGCGTGCCGCCCATCTCACGGATACCGCCGAGCGCGCGCTCAAGCTTTTCTTTTTCGCGCGACATCATGAGGCGTTCTTTTTTCGTCAAGCCCTGCACGCCTGAAGCAAGCATCTCATCAATCTTGCGCAAACGCTGGATTGAACCGGAGATTGTCTTCCAGTTTGTGAGCATGCCGCCGAGCCAACGCGAGTTGACATAATACTGGGCGGAGCGCTTCGCAGCATCGGCCACGAGTTCCGATGCCTGACGTTTCGTACCGACGAACAAGACGCGACCGCCATTAGCGACCGTGTCCGACACCGCTTGCAAAGCGCGATGAAGCATCGGCACAGTTTGCGCGAGATCGATAATGTGAATGTTGTTACGTGTGCCGAAGATGAATTGTTGCATCTTCGGATTCCAACGATGGGCTTGGTGGCCGAAATGGGCACCGGCCTCAAGCAATTGGCGCATGGAAAAATCTGGCAAAGCCATTGGGTATTCTCCGGTTATGTCCTCTGCAGGGGATGTGAACCGCTCCTCATGAGCGGTCACCGGAAAGGACCCGTAAGCCCAGTCCCTGCATGTGTGATGGGGGGTGCTATACTGGCGAAGGCCCGAATTGGCAAGGCCGAAACCATAGATTTCGGCGTAATATCAAGCGTGTTCGACCGCGAGGACCCCCGGAAGGGTCCGCAAGAGACCAGCGACCTGCGGCGTCGCCTGGAAGCGGCCGGGAAGCTTCATTTCAACCTCACGGCCCCCGCCTTCGACCGGGATAATGAGGGAAACTTCGCCGTCTCCCTTGGCCTTTAAGGCTCCCGCGACCTCGGAAATCGCCTTTTCATCGCCAATTGTCACCCGAAGTGCGGTGGGAAGCTTTGCCGCCGCTTTTTCCAGCGGCTCGGCGCCATTGATCCGCAGACGGACATCTTCCCCCTCGACCTGCGCCTGAACCATCAGGATTACGGCCTGCCC
>RFXE01000030.1 GCA_009921785.1 Alphaproteobacteria bacterium | reverse complement strand
GAGGATCTGTTCGGCGAGTTCCGAATGTTTCATCGTCTCGATCAGTGATGACCAACGTTCGAAACTTTTTGCAAGCTCACGCAATGTGCCGCGCGGGCGGGGCTTTAACTCATCGGTGTCGATGAGACGTCGTACAGCCTCTAACATCGCCACACCATTTTTGCGGGCGTAGAGATGAACTTGTTCAATGGTGGCGTCACCCAATCCGCGCTTCGGTGTGTTGACGATGCGTTCAAAGGCGAGATCATCCGTGGGGTTTGCGACGACGCGCAGATAGGCCATCGCATCGCGAATTTCAGCGCGTTCATAAAAGCGCGGACCGCCGATGACGCGATAAGGCAGGCCGAGCGTGACAAAACGATCTTCGATCTCGCGCATCTGTGCCGAGATGCGCACGAGAATAGCCATATCGGCGAGCGCATGGCCTTTGTGTTGCAACGCTTCAATTTCTTCGCCGATGAGACGGGCTTCTTCTTCCGAATCCCATGCGCCGGTTAGAGTCGGCTTTTCACCTTCTTCATCATCGGTGAACAAGGTTTTGCCGAGACGACCTTGATTATGCGCGATCAGCTTTCCAGCTGCCTGGAGAATATGACCGGTTGATCGATAATTGCGTTCAAGGCGAATGACGACTGCGCCCGGAAAATCTTTCTCAAAGCGCAGTATGTTATCGACTTCAGCACCGCGCCAGCCATAGATCGACTGATCATCATCGCCGACGCAGCAGACATTGCGGCGGCCTTGTGCGAGCAGGCGCAGCCACAAATATTGCGCGACGTTCGTATCTTGATACTCGTCAACAAGCATGAATTTGAAGCGCTCTTGATACTGCGTGAGCACATCAGGATGTTCTCGGAAGAGGCGCAAATTTTCGAGCAGCAAATCACCAAAATCAGCGGCATTTAATTGTTTCAAACGCTCTTGATAAAGAGCGTAGAGTTTTGATCCCTTACCATTCGCAAAAGCCGCTGCTTCGCCAGAGGGGACTTTGTCGGGAGTGAGGCCGCGATTTTTCCAACCATCGATATAGGAGGAGAGCGCGCGGGCGGGCCAGCGTTTCTCGTCTATGTCCTCGGCGCGGATGACTTGCCGCATCAAACGAATTTGATCATCCGTATCGAGAATGGTGAAATCGGATTTCAAACCGACAAGCTCGGCATGGCGACGCAAAATTTTTGTGCCAATCGCGTGAAACGTACCGAGCCATGGCATGCCTTCGGCAACATCGCCGACAAGATGCGCGATACGTTCTTTCATTTCGCGCGCGGCTTTGTTGGTGAAGGTCACCGCGAGAATTTGTGAGGGATAGGCACCGCCGGTGGCGATGATATGGGCGATGCGTGTCGTGAGAACGCGTGTCTTACCGGTTCCAGCACCCGCGAGAACAAGCACAGGACCTTCGATCGCTTCCACCGCGCGGCGCTGTTCCGGATTCAATCCTTCGAGATAAGCGCCATTCCCCCGCGCGGCGGTTTGAGCACGCGCGGCAAGACCTCCGGCTTTTGGCTGATAGGCCAGCTCGTCATCAAAGGGAAAAGGGTCGGCCACTCGAAACCTCGTGAGCGAAGAACAAATCGCGAATCAGTGCCGGAGAATGAACGAGCCGCCCCGCGATGTCGATGCGCGGGGGGTAATCTAATGAAGGCCGACTTTCCCCGAACGGCCCGTATCAGGGATGGCGATTATACGGCCAATATGGTCGGGGCGGGGGAGTGCGGCATGGGCGGATTTCATAACCGCTATGGCATCAAGAATATCAGGCGGGAAGGGCCCCACTTTCCGATCCGGCCGCAAAATATGGAGCATCATAAATTCGGCAGCGGCCGCGAGCCACCCATCCTTGGCATGGCGCATCTCGAGCGAGAGATGCATGCGTTTCACATCATAATCGAGAAGCTGGGCGGTGACGCGAACAGGCATATCTCGCAGAATTTCGCGGCAATAAGAGACATGGGACTCGGCCACAAACACGGTGCCGGGACCACTTGCACAATAATCTTTATCTAGACCGAGCAGATCAAAAGCTTCCTCAAGCGTCCGGTCGAAAAAGACATGGTAATAGGCCATGTTGAGATGGTCGTTCTCGTCGATCCATGCCGGTTCCGGCCGCATCACCGAGGAAACGAAAGGCGCAAAAAAGAGTGGGTTGATCTTTGGCTTGGCGGACATGGACCCTATATGGACGCTCACGAGAGGACGATTGAGGTCATTATCGGGATCGTAAAGCGGCTGGCAAGGCGTGAAATTTCTTAACGCTCTCGCCTTTCTTTTGCCGCTCGAATTTGAAAAACCGTCGCGCGCGGCGTTTTCCCCTTGTATGGTGCACCGCATCGGCCGAGCGGTTTCGGACCGAAAATCGAACCGGATGGGCGTAGTTTGCGCGAGTTTTTGACCGGACTGGCGATTTTGGTGATCGGCGTGCTGTTTATGGCGCTGGTTGCGCCGCTATTTGTCGATTTCAATGAGCGCCGCGCTTTTGTCGAAGAGACGCTCTCCCGCGCGGCAGGCACCCGCATTGCGGTGGGCGGTGCGATCTCGGTGCGCTTCTTGCCCTTTCCCGTTGTGAAGCTTGAAGATGTTGCCGTTGGAAGCAAAGCCGCTGGCATCGAGGTGAAGGCTGATCGCGTGGCGCTCGATATTGGCACGATGCCGCTCTTGAAGGGCGAGATCCATGTGATGGAAGCCACGGTCGAACATCCGGTCGTTTCTCTTGCTATTCTCTCTGATGGGCGCCTTCCGAAATTTCCCGCGCTTTCGGCCGAGGGCGATCAATCCTCGTCATGGACAGTACGGATTGAAACGCTCGCTTTGCGAAATGGCGAATTGTCTTTTGCGCCGACATCCGACGCGCCGCCTGTTCGTCTCTCAAAACTTGATCTTGATGTGGAAGCGGCGGCTTTGTCAGGCCCTTGGCATGTTGAAGGACCGGGACAATGGCATGGCCGTCCTGTGACGGTGCGCCTTTCAACGGGCGCGCTTGATGAAGCGGGGCTCCTTCGTGCGCGAGCGGGCATTGAACGAAAAGGCGGCGGCTTTCGCGCTGAACTCGATGGCATTGTCTCAACACGCGGTGACTCAGGCTTTGATGGTAAATTGCGTCTTGAAGGCGATATGGCTTGGCCTGAAGACAATGATATTGGCGTGAGACCTGTTTCGCTGACATCGTCAATTCGGCTTGCCGGTCGTGGCTTTGATATTTCATCCGCCGAGATTCAAGCGGGCGGTGATGAAAGCGGTTTCAAACTTACTGGTTCGGGTAATGGAAAACTCGGGCGCGATGGCGGCATGACTCTGCTGCTCGATGCGCGGCAAATCGATTTAGATCGCACGCTTCCTGTTGAAGGTCGAAATTTTCCGCCCTTGCTTGATGTGTTGTCGGCATGGCGCGGCATCTTGCTCGCGTCTGATCAGGATTTGACGCCGTCTCTGCCGGTTGATGTGACACTATCTGTTGAAAGCGTTTTGGCCGGTGGTGATACGATCAAAAATTTAAGACTCGATACGCATCTTGATGGTGAAGGCGTTAAACTCAAGCAAGGTGAAGCGGATTTGCCGGGCGGCGCACGTCTTGTGGCTAAGGGCGATATTGGCCTGTCAGAAGGCGGCGCGTTTTTTGGGCGTGCTAACTTTACGGCGAAAGATTTCCCGCGCTTTGGTGCCTGGGTTGATGGAGAAACATCGGGTCGTTCAACCCGTTTTGGGGAGGCGCGCGATATTGCGCTTGAAGGTGACATTGCCTTGTCATCGAGTTTGATTGGTGCCAGCAATTTGAAAGTGCGGCTCGATAAATCAAACATCACCGGACTTGTTCGCTATGCGATGGCCGAAGATGGCGCACGTGCACGGCTTGATGCGCAATTGGCTTCGGATGGTTTTGATATCGATCAGCTTCCCGATTTTCCAATGATGGCGGCGCGATTGGGTGCGATTGATGCGTCTATTTTGATTGATGCCCGCAATGTGCGCACAGCAAGAGTTAAAGACGCACATGCTGGTCGCGTGCAAATGAAAGCGCGTGCCTCTGATGAAGGCCTTGTGATTGATACGCTCGACATCGCTGATCTTGGCGGAGCAAATGTCAAAGCCAGTGGGCGTTTGACAGCTGCGGGTGAGAAGGTTGAAGCCGCCGTTGATGCACCGGATATGGCGCCGCTTTCGATTTTGTTCGGCAAATTATTTCCGAGCCGTGTGACGACTTTGATTACGGAACGCGCACGTTCCATCAGCCCTATGCATATGACAGTGAGCGCAGAACGTGTGACGAGTGCCGCGCAGGCAATTCGTCTCGCTTTTGATGGAACGGCAGCCACAACGAGCTTTAATGGCAATGGGCGCATCGGCTTTGATGATGCAGGCCTATCATTTGATATTGGCGCAAAACTTCAGTCGCCTGATGCGGCAAGTCTTTTGAGACAGGCCGGTGCGACCGTGATGCCTGTTCCGATGTCGGGCGGTGCCCGTATCGATTTACAAGCAAAAGGTGATCATAAAGCGGGTACGACTGTCACAATGGCAGGCACACTAGCTGGTGTGAATGGTAGTGGCGCTTTTGCGATTGCTGCTGACACAGCGCGTGTGACAGGGCCGATTAAAATCGAAACTATTGATGCCGCGCCACTTTTGACATCACTTGGCGTGCCGCTTCCGGACGCGTCGATCAAGATTCCCTTCGCAGGAACTGCAACGCTTGATACGCCAACGGATCTCATTTCATTGAACGCGCTTGAGGCGACCGCTTTTGGTCAGAAGATCAAAGGCGCATTGACGTATAAGCCCAATGCGGCGCGGCTTGAGGGCGATATAAAAATCGACGGGGTGAATTTTGGCGCTCTCACGTCTGTGATGACAGGCCCCCTTGCTGATCCGGTTACAGGATCAATTTGGTCGTCAACGCGTTTCTCTGAAGTCGGTCCTCCGCCCATTGATGTTGCTATAGGTTTGCAAGTTGATCGTCTTGATACGGGGTGGGGTACAAAACTTTCAAGCGTCAAAACACAACTACTCTGGCAGCCTGAAGCATTAGAATTCAGATCGGTTGAAGGGCGTATGTTTGATGTGCCGTTTTCGGGATCATTCACGCTGCGGCGACAGGGAAGCCTTGGCTCTTATCTTGGCAAGATCGCTGTGAAGGGTGTCGCCCTTTCTGATCTGTTCCCACGCGCCGGTTTGGGCGGCAGTGCGGATATTCAATTTGACGGCGGCGGCTCGGGCGAAAGTCTTTCGGCTTTTGCAGCCTCATTCTCAGGTGGCGGGCAGATGAAAATCTCTGGTCTCACTGTACCGGCCTTCGATATTGATGCGCTTGCCGCAACCACGCGCGCGCTTGATGGTGAGCGTGATCCGCCTGAACTCAAACGTGTGACGGATATGGTGACAACCGGTTTGACGAGGGGCGCTTTGCAATTGAAAGAACTATCCGCGCCTTTAACGGGATCATCCGGCATTATTCGTTTTGGTCCGCTTGATACGCATCAGGGCAATAATAGCTTGCAAGGCAACCTCGCGCTTGATCTCCGTGCACTGAAAATTGATGGCCGCATTGTTATTGATACAAAGGATGTGCCAAGAGACTGGACGGCACCGTCACCACAAGCGATTTTAACTCTGAAAGGACAGACAACAAGCGGATTAGCGCGTGATGTTGATGTTACCAATCTCACTAATATTTTAACAACTCGCGCGGTGGCGCGTGAATTGGCGCGGATCGAAGCGCAAGAATCTGATTTACGCGAGCGCGCCTTCTTTGCGCGGCGTTTGAAAGTGGAACGAGAGCTTGTTGACCGCGCGCGGCGTGAAGCCGAAGACGCGCGCTTGGCTGAAGAAGCCCGCAAAGCGCAAGAAGAGGCTGAGACGAAGCGTATTCTTGACGAGCTCAAAGCCAAAGAAGAAGAGGCGCAGAAAAAATCATTAGAAACGACGCAGCAACCCAATTCGGATCAAACGCCATCCGCTCCGTCGACGCCTTAAGTCTTTTTGTTGTTCTGCGCGTCGTTTAATATGGCCACCCGAATGGCTGACGACAGATTGCGCGTACCGCGCGCCGCATCGATAGCAGCGATTTCAGCGCCAAGGCTGCGGCCGTTTCTTGCCGCGATGTCACGCAACGATGTCCAGAATTCTGGCTCGAGCGAAATGCTTGTGCGGTGACCGGCAATCGTCACCGAATGTTTGACGAGATCAGATGTCATTCGTCGTCAGTAGGTTCACGCTTCGCGCCATCAAGAAGGGTCGCGCGCCGCTCCTCAATACGTCGATCATTGTCTTTTTGGGCTTTGGTGCGTCCAAAGCGGACGCGGTTCTCGACGGCCTGTTGATCATGCGCTTTGCGATCGGCGGATTTCTTGGCTTTACGAAACGAAATGATCTCGGCCATCGCTTGATCTGCTCGTTCAGGTTTTTTTACGGAACGCGCTGAGACTTACGATTTCCGCGCCGCCTTGCGGTTGCGCGTCGTCAGTCGAGTCGCTGGCTTCTTTTTCGCTCACATCCGCTTTTTCATTTTGTGCTTCACCTTGTTCTTGTGCGGCCAAGGCTTCCGCGGGCGAGTCGTTATCGGCGGCATCATTGCCCGCTAATTCGAATTTCAAACCGAAATCGACAGACGGGTCCCAGAAACTCGTGATCGCTTCAAAGGGAATGACGAGCTTTTCAGGAATACCGCCAAAGGAAAGGCCGACTTCAAGATGAGATGATGTGACAACTAAATCCCAAAACTGGTGCTGGAGCACGATCGTCATTTCTTCGGGATGGCGTTCAACCAAACGAGTGGAGACTTTCACACCCGGTGCGGTCGTGCGGAACGACACAAAAAAATGATGTTCGCCGGGGAGACCTTTTTCCGCCGCATCAATCAATACTTTGCGGACAACACCACGCAAGGCGTCCTGCACCATCAGGTCGTAGCGGATTAAATCTTCGCCCATCATTTCCCGCCAGAGACGCCGGCGTTCCCCCGAAACAAAAGTGGAGGCTTCTGTTGCCAGGCGCCTCCGGGCCCCGCCTTACGCTGCTAAGCGCAAGGGCTTTGATTTCGGTCTTGGCACTGCATTACGCAGCGACGGCAACCGGAGCATAGTTGTCATTGGCAACTATAAGTTTAGCCCGATAACGGTGGTACAATGCCGGACGAAAGACCACCCTTTACACCCTCGTCGATCCTAGTTCGCCCCCGCCAGAGCCCGCCGCGCTTCGGCGTGATTTGCCGTAAAACGGGTTCAGGTGGAGGCGCCGGGTACTGCCCCCGGGTCCGAAAGGCTTATTTCGATGACAGTTTATCGTCATAGCCCTCTTGCGAAGGCACGCTCAATATAGGGCGTCCGGGTGCGAAACGGAAGAGCGGGATGCAGCCGCTGGCCGAAAGCCCAAGATTTTCGCAATTCTTAAGGTAAAGGACTGGGGACAGCGGGGTGATGATGGCGGTCGATGATCTGCCTTTTCAGCCCAAGAGCGGTTAAGGTCCGGCCTCATTCCCGGAGATTCGTGGACGACAATGCAAGCCTATCTTGACCTATTGCGGCGTGTGATGGCCGAGGGCGTGGTGAAGGGTGATCGCACCGGCACCGGCACGCGCTCCGTTTTTGGCCATCAAATGCGCTTTGATCTGTCGCGGGGCTTTCCCTTGGTGACGACCAAGAAGCTGCATCTGCGTTCGATCATCCATGAGCTTTTGTGGTTTATCGCGGGCGAGACCAATATCGATTATCTGCGCAAAAACGCGGTGACAATTTGGGATGAATGGGCGGATGAGGGGGGCGAGCTTGGCCCCGTCTATGGCAAGCAATGGCGCTCATGGGCCAAGCCCGATGGTGGCACGGTTGATCAAATCCAATGGGTGATCAACGAGATCAAACGCAATCCGGACTCGCGACGTCTTGTTGTCTCAGCTTGGAACCCTGCCGATCTCGACAAAATGGCTCTGCCACCGTGTCATTGCCTGTTTCAATTCTATGTCGCGGATGGAAAACTCTCGTGCCAGCTTTATCAACGCTCGGCGGATATTTTTCTCGGCGTGCCCTTCAATATTGCGAGTTATGCTTTGTTGACGGCGATGATGGCGCAAGTGACAGGGTTAAAGCCGGGTTGTGCACACATTCGGCGATGCGCATCTTTATTCCAATCATGTTGAACAAGCGACACTGCAATTAACGCGTGAGCCGCATGCACTGCCCAATTTGAAACTTAATCCTGATGTGAAATCGCTTTTTGATTTTACTTATGATGATATTACGATTGAAAATTATGATCCGCATCCGGCGATCAAAGCGCCGGTGGCTGTATGAGTCAGTCTCGTCAATTTCACCTAACTTTCGTCGTGGCCATGGCCGAGAACCGTGT
Source organism: Alphaproteobacteria bacterium (assembly GCA_009921785.1). Taxonomy (GTDB): domain Bacteria; phylum Pseudomonadota; class Alphaproteobacteria; order Rhizobiales; family Beijerinckiaceae; genus CAIUPE01. The sequence goes on along the minus strand of RFXE01000030.1, from coordinate 4,009 downwards.
GATCGGACGCGACAATGGGTTGGCGTGGCATTTGGGGTCTGACCTCAAACGCTTTAAAGCGGCGACGCTTGGCAAGCCGATGATTATGGGACGCAAAACATTTCTCTCGATTGGCAAGCCCTTGCCGGGCCGTGAAACGATTGTTCTCACGCGCGATAAAACATTTTCAGCCGAGGGTGTGCATATCGCCGCATCGCTTGATGAGGCGCTTGCACAAGGCGAGGCGCTCGCTTCAACGCTTGGTGTTGACGAGATAACAGTCGCTGGTGGTGGCGATGTTTATCAGCAGCTCTTGGATAAATGTGATCGCATCATCATGACTTATGTTCATGCGGCGCCTGAAGGTGACGCGTTTTTCCCCGCATTTGAACATTTGGGCTTTCGCGAAACCGCGCGAGAGGATCATCCCGCGGGTCCACGCGATGACCACGCTTTCACGATTGTGACCTATGAAAGGCAGATTGATGGGACATGAGGTCGCAAATCCGTCCCGGTTGACGGATCGACAGGTAATGCCCATCTAAATTCTGCCCGAAATTACGGAAAAACTGCCGCTTTCGGTTCGAAAAAGGAAAAGTGAATGAATTGGAACAATCAAGGCGGCGGCCCCTGGGGTCCGAAACGCCCGAATCCATGGGGGCAGGGACCGCAAGGCGGTGGTTCCGGTGGTGGACGCACGCCCGATTTTGAAGATTTGATCAAAAAAGGCCAAGATCGGTTGAAATCCTTTGCGCCGGGCGGACAATTTGGTGGCCGGGGCGTCGGTCTGGTAGCCCTTGGTGCCGTGGCACTTTGGCTCGCGAGCGGCCTATACACAGTGCGGCCGGACGAAGTGGGTCTGAATTTGATCTTCGGCCGCTATGTCGGCACCACACAGCCGGGCCTTAACTACAATCTTCCCTATCCAATTGGATCGGTTGTTCGCCCGAGCGTGACGACGGTCAACACCACGGAAGTCGGCTTCCGTTCAAATGAGTCGCGCACCCGCACGGGCACTCGTGATCTCAATGAAGAAAGCCTCATGCTGACTGGCGATGAAAACATCGTTGATATTGATTTTGCCGTGCAGTGGCAGGTGAACCCTGCACGCGCGGCTGATTATGTCTTCAATATTCAGGATCCTGATACATCAATTAAAGCGGTTGCTGAGAGCGCGATGCGTGAAGTTGTCGGCAAGCGCAATATTCAAGCCGTTCTTACAACTGAACGCGGCGCGATTGAAAGCGACGTGAAACAATTGATGCAAGACGTCCTCGACTCCTATGGTGCCGGGGTTGTTGTACGTCTCGTTCAATTGCAGAAGGTGGATCCACCGGCACAAGTGATCGACGCGTTCCGTGACGTGCAAGCGGCGCGTCAGGACCAAGATCGTGCGCGTAACGAAGCCGAAACCTATGCCTCGAAAGTTGTGCCGGAAGCACGCGGTGAAGCGGCCCGTATTCAACAGGAAGCCGAAGCCTATCGTGAGCGCGTGATTGCGGAAGCAAGCGGTCAGGCGAGCCGGTTCGACCAAATCTATGCTGAGTATAAAAAGGCGCCTGAAGTGACGCGCGAGCGTATGTATCTTGAAACGATGGAACGTATATTGGCGGGATCTGAAAAGACGGTGATCGACCAGAATGGCGCAAGCCAGCAAGGTGTTGTGCCTTATCTTCCGCTCGGTGACTTCCAGAAAAAGCCGGGAGCGCCAAAATGAGCTCGACTATTCGTTTCCTCGGAGGCATTGCCCTCCTGATCATTCTTGTGGTGGTGTTGTCATCGACTTTTATCGTGCAACAAACTCAGCAAGCTTTGGTGTTCCGTTTCGGGAGCATCTCGCGCGCACCGATTACGACGCCGGGTCTTTATTTCAAGCTGCCCTTCATCGAAAATGTGATTACGCTTGATAAGCGCATTCTCGATCTCGAATTGCCGCAGCAAGAAGTGATTGCGTCAGACCAAAAACGTCTCGTGGTTGATGCCTTCGCACGTTATCGCATCACCGATCCGTTGCGCTTCTATCAAAGTGTGAACAGTGTTGCGGGCGCGAATATCCGCATGACATCGATTGTCAATTCGACGGTGCGGACGATTTTGGCAGATGCCTCGCTCTCGACTGTTGTGCGTGCTGATCGTGCCGGATTGATGCACCGCATTCGCGACGATGTGAATGAACAGTCGAAAGGCTTGGGCATCCAGATCGTCGATGTGCGCTTGCGTCGTGCGGATTTGCCGGAACAAAACAGCCAAGCGGTGTTCCAGCGTATGCAGACCGAACGTCAACGTGAAGCGGCGGATATCCGTGCGCAAGGATCGCAATTCTCGCAAGCGATTAAGGCGAAAGCTGATCGTGATGTCGTGGTGTTGCGCGCCGAAGCCACGCGGAAATCCGAGCAGGTTCGCGGTGAGGGTGACGCCCAGAAGAATCGTATTCTTGCCGATGCTTACAGCAAGGATCCCGAATTCTTTGCCTTCTACCGCTCACTCATCGCGTATGAGCAATCCTTCCGCTCGGGTGAAACACGTATGGTGTTAAGCCCTGAATCGGAGTTCATGCGCTTTTTCAAAATGCCCTTTGCCAGTGCGCCGAGCGGCGGCTTTGAATAAGAAAAAAACCGGCGGCGTAAAGCCGCCGGCTCTCTTTTAAGCCGAATGGAGTGAATGCTATGGTTTTGCTTTCTCGGATCAATGAGGGTTTGGGCGTCACGCTACGCGTGGCCAGTCTCGCAGCGCTCATGGCTTTTGCTTTGATGGGGCGCGCTGAGGCGCGCGGCCCTGAATCGCTATCGGGTTTGGCAGAGAAAGTAATGGATGCGGTTGTGAATATTTCAGCGGCAACCAATGTGCCCGCTGACGCACAGCATGGCGTGCCGATGCCGCAATTTCCGCCGGGTTCACCTTTTCAAGAATTCTTTGACGAGTTCTTAGGCCCCAATGGTCCGAATGGCGGTAATGGCGGAAAAATTCCACAACGCAAATCCTCTTCGCTGGGATCCGGTTTTGTGATCGATCCGGCGGGGATAGTCGTGACCAATAATCACGTGATTGCTGATGCCGACGAAATTACTGTGATCTTTAATGATGGTCGCAAGTTGAAAGCGGAATTGATCGGCAAAGATCCGAAAGTGGATTTGGCCGTGTTGCGCGTGAAGCCCGATAAGCCTCTCGTTGCGGTCAAATTCGGAAATTCCGATGACGAGAAAATCGGTGATTGGGTCATGGCGATTGGTAACCCGTTCGGTCTTGGTGGATCGGTTTCGGCCGGGATTATCTCGGCGCGTAATCGCGATATTTCAGATCAATCCTATGGCCAATATTTGCAAACCGATGCTGCCATAAATAAAGGCAATTCCGGGGGACCGCTTTTCAATATGGAAGGCGAAGTGATCGGTATCAATACGGCGATTCTTTCTCCCTCAGGCGGTTCAATCGGTATTGGCTTTGCTATTCCTTCAAGCCTCGCACAACCGATTGTTGACCAATTGATCTCGTTTGGTGAAACGCGCCGCGGCTGGTTGGGTGTCCGCATTCAAAATGTCGATGACACGATTGCAGAAAGCCTCGGCTTAGGTGAAGCGCGCGGCGCGCTTGTTGCCGGCGTCGATGATAAAGGCCCGTCAAAAGCGGCGGGGCTTGAGCCCGGTGATGTGATTATCACCTTTGATGGTAAGCCCATTAAGGAATCGCGCGACCTGCCGCGTATCGTTGGCCAGACAGCTGTTGGCAAAGCGGTTGATGTGATCGTCATGCGCAAGGGTAAAGAGAAGACGATCCGCGTCACGCTTGGTCGTTTGGAAGAAGGCGAAAAGCTTGCGAAAGGTGAGGCACCGAAATTAGCAGAGCCTTCTGTTAAAAAGACACTCGGGCTTGAAGTTTCAACCATCACGGATGAGTTGCGCAAACGCTTCCAGATTAAAGAGGGCGTGAAGGGCGTCTTGATTGTGAAGGTTGATCCGTCTGCAGCAGCGGCGGAAAAACGTGTGAGCGCCGGTGACGTTGTCGTTGAAGTGCAACAAGATAATGTTGCGAC
>RFXE01000290.1 GCA_009921785.1 Alphaproteobacteria bacterium | reverse complement strand
GTTTTCCTTCGCGGAAGATCATCTCGGTTTGAAGCGCGGTGCCTTGCGCTGCACCGTTTTGATTGAAACACTCCCCGCCGCCTTCGAGATGGATGAAATCCTCTATGAAATGCGTGATCACATTATCGGCCTGAATTGCGGCCGTTGGGATTATATTTTCTCCTTCATCAAACGTTTGGGTTCAAACCCGAATTTCCTCACGCCGGATCGTTCAGTGATGACGATGGCGTCGAATTTCCTCGCTGCCTATTCCTTGCTCTTGATCAAAACATGCCACCGTCGCGGCGCGTTTGCGATGGGCGGTATGGCCGCGCAGATTCCAATTAAAGGCGATGATGCTGCTAATGAAGCCGCCTTCAACAAAGTGCGCGCGGATAAAGAACGCGAAGCCTCAAACGGTCATGATGGTACTTGGGTCGCACATCCCGGCATGGTGAAGCTCGCAACTGAAGTATTTGACCGCTTGATGCCATCGCAGAATCAAATCAGCCGTCAACGCGAAGATGTGTCTGTGACGCAAGCAGATATGCTCTCGCTCCACAAAGGCGAGCGGACTGAGGCGGGCTTGCGCGAAAATATTCGCGTTGGCGTGCAATATATTGAAGCGTGGCTTCGTGGTCGCGGCGCGGTGCCGCTTTATAATCTCATGGAAGATGCAGCGACTGCCGAAATCTCGCGCGTTCAAATCTGGCAATGGATACACCATGGCGCCGCGCTCGCGGATGGTCGCAAGGTTACACCGGCACTCTTCGAAAGCGCGCTGAAGGACGAGATGGAGAAAGTGCGTCATGCCCTCGGGGCATCGATCTATGATGCGGGTCGCTTCCCCGAAGCCATCAAGCTCTTCTCGGATATGTCACTAGCGTCAACATGCGCCGAGTTTTTGACGCTTCCGGCCTATGAAGTGATCGATTAATTATTTCAAATTGATGATCAAATAAAAACGCCGCAGCGCTTCCACGTTGCGGCGTTTTATTTTTTTCGGCGAATAAAAATTAATATTGAACGCCGCGTGTGAGCGCGCCGTCAATCACGAGATTTGTGCCGGTTGTGAATGACGAGGCGGGACTTGCTAAAAATACCACACCGCGTGCGACTTCTTCGGGCGTTGCCATACGCCCTGTCGGATTAAGACGCAGCGCTTCTTTGAACAAATCAGGAAGATTATTCTCGATATATTCCCACACGCCGCCTTTGAAATATGTATTGCCGGGCGACACGGAATTTACACGGATCATCTTTGGCGCAAGCTTAAACGCCATGCCATGGGCATAATGAATAAGCGCCGCTTTAAAGGCCCCATAAGCAGGGCCCGTGAAATCAATCTCGCGGCCTGATACGCTTGAAACAATCGTCACAGATGGTGCTTTTGATTTTTCGAGATACGGCAAAGCTGCATTCACAAAGCGCACCGTGTGCAACATATCGACTTCAAATTCCTTACGCCACGCGTCTTCATTGTCTTCAACGGCAAGTGCCGACACATTAGGCACAATGATGTCGATGCCGCCAAGCGCCTTGGCACTCTCGGCAATCCAGCCTTCAAGCGCGTCTTTGTTACCAACATCAACCGAATGACCGAGTGCCTTCACGCCGGATTTTGTCAGGTGAGCAACAGTCTCATCAACCGTGGCTTTATCACGCGCGCAGATCGATACATTGGCACCTTCCTGCGCGAAATAATCTGCACAGCGACGACCAATGCCCTTCGATCCGCCCGAAATCAGAACATTCAAGCCTTTTAAACCCAAATCCATAATCTCTCTCCCTTTTGTGATCGTGAAATTTCAAACAGCCTTACTTGATGTATTCTTTGAGCATGGATGCGCCGAGCGAATATTTCGGATCAACCATATTGCCGACACGAATACGTCCGGCTTGGGTCGCCAAGAAATAGGCTTCGGTTTCATCAAAGCCATAATCGGCTTGCATCCAACGAATGAGATCGCGATAGGCCATACGTGCGGCATCTTCCATCGGCCGCGCGCTACCAATCGACATGATCATCTCTTCTGTTTCAAGTCGCACACCGGGGATCGACCAGCCTTTGATAAGATCGACTTGGAACGTTGCTGTTGCAGGCATTTCAACCGCCACGCCGCATAATTCGCCGTCACCTTGTCGGGCATGACAATCACCCACAAAGAGATAAGCGCCTTTTGTTTGTACGGGGAAATAGACAATCGCGCCCGGCGCCACATCAGGCAAATCCATATTGCCGCCCCAATAATCAGGCTGCAACGAGAGCACCGCTTCAATCTCAGGGCTCACACCCAATGTGCCGATGAAGGGCTCATAGGGCAGTGTCACACGTTTTGAAAATTCAACACCTTTGGAGGTGACTTTCATTTTCTTGACGACTTCAGGCAAAGGCTTGTTGAGCATCGCTGTTTGTGCGGTGCCAACAAGTCCGCCGAACTCCGGAATCAAAGCTGTTGTTCCAACGGGCTGTTCACCACGCGGTTCAATTGAATGAATATGAACGGCGAG
>RFXE01000289.1 GCA_009921785.1 Alphaproteobacteria bacterium | reverse complement strand
CGCCGGGGTTTAGGCCGAGCTTCGAGGGGGCCTGACGGGCGGCCCATTCGGAAATTCGGATGGGTGTTGAGAGTGACATTTTGCCGGCGTCGAGCTGCTCGAAAAGAAGGTAAAGGGTCATCACTTTCGTGATGGACGCGGGGTGGCGCGGGGAATCAGGGCTGACAGCGCGCAGAACTTTGCCGGTCCGCGCATCAACGACGAGTTCGGAATAAGGGGGTGCATAGCCGCCCCCCGACGCTTTCGAGGCAGCTTGGACATTAGTCAAAACCAGCCCAAAAACCGCAGAAATAACCGCTATCCGGGCCGCAAATCGCGCGGCAACCGTCGAAATCGTCATGCTTACCACTCCCGCTCCGGGCCTGAGCCCATGATTCCGGAGCCCCTAACTTCTCTCACGAAAAGCCAAAATCGACAAGGCGCCGGTCCGAGCGGCACATTAATTCGCACCGGTTACGTGTTTGTTAAATTTGATGAAAACCTGATCGAAAGTTCAATATGTTGCATCGCACAATTTTGCTTGACGAATTATATTGCAGTGCATATAAATGGCGCCATGAGTTCCCCCGGTGCTCCGCTTGATGCGGGCCACCCCAAGCTAGAGAGCAATGACCATGTTTAACCAATTTGAAGATCTCCAGAAGTTCAACAAAGACGGTATCGACCTCGCCGTGAAGAGCTTTGGCTCGACCACGAAGAATGTTCAGGCGATTGCTACGGAAACCGCTGATTATTCGAAAAAGGCTTTCGAGCAGAGCTCGGCAGTTGTCGAAAAGCTCGTTGGCGCCAAGACCCTCGACAAGGCTTTCGAAATTCAGTCAGATTTCGCCAAGTCGGCTTATGAAGGCTTTGTGGCTTATGCTTCGAAGCTCGGCGAACTCTACACCGACATCGCTAAGGACTCAGTGAAGCCTTACGAAGCTATGATCGGCAAGGTTCAAGCTGCTGCGAAGTAATTCTGGGCCGGCTTTTGGCCGGTTCCGAACTTTATAGAATTTAAAGGGTCCGGTTTTCCGGGCCCTTTTGCTTTTTAAGGTGCCGATGCGACGATCCTCCCTCTGGCGGGAGAGGGTCTGAATGCATAACTTGAAGAAACGGGCCTTTCGGCGCATCATTCGCGCGAAAGGCGCTTCAATCTTCAGGTAAGCGTGGCAATCGGACGGATATGGGTGCATTTTTCGACTTTTTCGGCAGTAATCCAGAGCAGGGGGCCCATTCGTCTTATGTGCCCCAGGCGATGGCCGCACCGACCCGCCGGGATAATGACGACTCCCAAAATGGCACCGCGGTCATCACGCGGACAAAGCCGGTTACCAAAAAACCTCATCTTTATCGGGTTTTGCTGCTGAATGATGATTTTACGCCGATGGAATTCGTCGTGCATGTGCTGCAGCATTTCTTCAATAAATCACAGGACGATGCCTATCGCATCATGATGCATGTTCATCAGAATGGTGTCGGCGAATGTGGTGTCTTTACTTATGAGGTCGCCGAAACCAAAGTGACACTCGTTATGGACTTTGCACGTCAGCATCAGCACCCGCTGCAATGTGTCATGGAAAAGAGCTAAAGGATCAGATCGATGCCCTCATTTTCTAAAAGCCTCGAACTGGTTCTCCACAAGGCGCTTTCGCTCGCCAATGAGCGGCGGCATGAATATGCCACTCTTGAGCATCTTCTTCTGGGACTGACGGAAGAGCGTGATGCGGTGGCGGTGATGCGTGCCTGCGGGGTCGATATCGATCTCTTGCGCCGCAATCTCTTTGACTATCTCGATGGTGAATTATCGAGCCTTGTTATGGCCGCGCCGGGTGATGCTAAACCGACAGCCGGTTTCCAACGCGTGATTCAGCGTGCGGTAATCCATGTGCAATCCTCCGGTCGCGAAGAAGTCACGGGCGCGAATATTCTCGTCGCGATTTTTGCCGAACGCGAAAGCTACGCCGCCTATTTCCTACAAGAGCAGGATATGACGCGTTATGACGCGGTGAATTATATCTCGCACGGAATCGCAAAACGTCCCGCAACGCCTGACGCCGCTGAGATGGATGAGGACGAGGCAGCGGGCAACGAGGCAGCGGGCGGTAAAAGCGCGAATGCGCCGCGCAAGAAAGGCGAGGCGCTTGAAGCCTATTGCGTCAATCTCAACAAGAAAGCGGCTGACGGCAAAATTGATCCTTTGATTGGCCGCGAAGCGGAAGTGAAGCGCACCATTCAAGTGCTGTGTCGTCGGCAAAAAAATAATCCACTTCTCGTTGGTGAACCCGGTGTTGGTAAAACCGCCATTGCCGAAGGGTTGGCGTTAAAGATCACGCGGGATGAGGTGCCGGCTGTACTTGCAGGTGCCACGGTGTTTTCACTCGATATGGGCTTGTTGCTCGCGGGCACGCGGTATCGCGGTGATTTCGAAGAGCGTTTGAAGCAAGTCGTCAAAGATATTGAAACGCATAAAAATGCGATTTTGTTCATCGATGAAATTCATACGGTGAT
>RFXE01000288.1 GCA_009921785.1 Alphaproteobacteria bacterium | reverse complement strand
CGTGGGCAAGACATCCACACGTCCGCGCGCTGGTGCACCGGCAGGGCCGGGGGCAACAAAGCCGCCATCGAGCGCTTTGATAAGTCCATCACGTTCGGCATCGGGACTTTTCTGAAGTCGGTTTGCCGCATCATCATTTGTGAGTGACTGCAAATCGTCGAGCATCAGTTGTGTGGCGTGTTGATCACCCGCGCGGCCGAAAATATGCAGGCCATCGGCAATACGCATTTCTTTGACGTCGCATAAAAACGCATCAAGCGAAGCGAGTTGCGTTTCGCGATCGTCGCTTTTCGAAAGCCCCGCATCATCAGCGAGATCGCTCTCAAACGCACGTGTGAGAATGACATCGGCGAGCAGGGTCGCGCGACGCGGATCAAGCGTTTGCGCGGTGGAATATTCATCAAGAAGAGATTCAAGATCCGCCGCTGCGCCGTAATTTCCGGCCTCGACAAGCGGTGGTGTGAGATGACCGAGCGTGATTGCGGCAAGGCGGCGCTTGGCTTGCGCGGCTTCGCCCGGATTATTGACGATGAACGGATAGATTACCGGCAAGGCACCGAGTAAAACTTCCGGTGCACATACAGAAGAGAGCGCGACAGATTTTCCGGGCAACCATTCGAGCGTGCCATGCGTGCCGCAATGAATGAGCGCATGAGGCTCATAGATACGCGTGAGCCAGAGATAAAACGCGATATACTCGTGGCAAGGCGGGCGCGTCGCATCATGATAATCGGATTTCTGATCCCGCCTAGTGCCGCGTAAGGGTTGCAGCGCGATGACGAGATGTTCGGATTGAACAATGCGGAATTGAAAATCAGTGTCAGAAACATCGCCCCATGCGGCGATGACATCATCGCGAAATGTGCGTGGCAGCGCATCAAACAAAGCGCGATAGGTTTGTGACGAGATGGTGTATGATGACGCGCCATCGGTGAGTGCGCGCATCAGCTCTTTTTCATCCGCTAGATCGCCGACAGAAAATCCCGCCGCTTTGAGATCATCCGCGATGGCGCACACGCTTGCTTGTGTATCAAGGCCTACCGCATAGCCGGCATGGCCGGCTTTATGCGGATAATCGGACAAGATCATCGCGAGCTTGCGTTCCGCGCGCGGTGTTTTTGCGAGTCTCACCCACTGTGAGGCGAGATCGGCGACATAGGCGACGCGATCAGGTAGAGGCTTATGAATGACGCGCGTGAATTCGGCGGCGTCACTGCGCTCAGACTCTGTTTTGAACGAGATCGCCCGTGTAACGAGACGGCCGTCGAGTTCCGGCAACACGATGTTCATCGCAAGATCGGCGGCATTCAATCCGCGGCTTGATTGCGCCCATGGCTCTTCGCGCGTTGTGGCAAGAATGGCTTGCAACACCGGAACACCGCATGAATCGAGCACGGTGGTGCCGTCATCGCGTTTCGCGGAGAAGGCTGTCGTGTTCAGAATGATGTCGGGTTTTGATGTTTCAAGATATTTTTCCATCGCAGCAATTGCTACGGGATCTTTGAGGCTTGAAACACAAACACACGCGACTTGAAATTCACGCGCATGCAATTCATTGGCAAGCGCGGTGAGAGGCGCGGTATCCTCTGCAATCATGATTGACCGATAGGCGATGATCAGCGCGCGCGGTGAGGACTCCTCTCGCTCGCGGCACGCATCGGCAAAAAGCGAGAGTGCGGGAATAGGTTCCGGCGCCGACAATTTGTGCTCTTGCCCGAGCGAGAAGGCGATGTGATCAAGCGCGCGATTGAAGTTGTCACGCCCGCCTTCGTGGAAACATTGCCACAGCGTCGTGAGCATCTCTTTGGGAAGGGTCGAGGCTTCAACCAGACGCTCATCACTTTGATAATCACCCGGAACAATCGCCAGCGCGATGTTGTTTTGCCGCGCAAGACGCGCGAGTTCGTCAACGCCATAAGACCAATAGTCTTTGCCGCCGAGCAAACGCACGAGAATGAATTTCGCTTTCGCGGCGGTTTTCTCGATCAGGAGATCAACCGAGAAGGGATGCTGCAAGGTTTTGAGATTGGCAGCACGCAAGGCAGGTAGATCGCTTTTGCGTTTGTCCCATGCCGTGACAAGTCCCGACAGATCGCTGTCTGTGAAGGAGAGAAACACGATCTCCGCAGGAGACAGCGCGAGATCGACGGCTTCCGCCGTCTGATCAAGCGATATTGTCTCGGTGCGAAGAAGATGCATGGGTCAAGCGGATCAGAAAGGTTTTGCGAGAGCAGCTTCAATCGCCGCGCGATCAATGCCTTTCTCGGCAATGAAAACGAGATGACCTTGCCGCGCCGCGCCCGTAGCCCAAGGCTTGTCGAACTGATGGCGGAAGCGTGTGCCCACACCTTGAACGAGCAAACGCATCGGCTTGTTCGTCACGTCAACAAAGCCCTTGATGCGGAGAACATCGAACTCGTCGGCGATAGATTTCAGCCGCGCAATATAGGTATCGATGTCAGCAACAGCTGAGACCGGAAGCGCGAAACT
>RFXE01000287.1 GCA_009921785.1 Alphaproteobacteria bacterium | reverse complement strand
CCTTCAAGGCGGCGTTTTTATTTTTAAAAGCTACACGGCTTTCATAAAGTCGTCGCGCCAAGCAAGACCTTCGCGTGTGCCATTTGCGGGGCGATATTCGAGGCCAACAAAGCCTTGATACCCCAAGTGATCAAGATAGCGCAGCACGCGCGCATCATCGAGCTCTCCCGACATCGGCTCATGGCGCAACGGCACAGCAGCGATTTGGATATGTCCAATGATTGGCATGAGCACTTCTAAGCTTTTCATGACATCGCCATGAAGTATTTGCCGATGATATATGTCATATTGCAATTTGAGATTTGGCAGTGCGAGGTTCGCAATAAGCGCCGCTGCAAAATTAAAATCATTCAAGAAATAACCCGGCATGTCACGGCCATTAATCGGTTCGATCATTATGTCGATCGACTGCTTTTGTGCTTTTTCGCACGCGTAGATGAGAGCTGTACGATAGGTTTCTAAAGCCACAGGATCATGGCGATCCGACAGACCGCTCATCACATGCAAGCGCTTAACACCTGTGGCACCAGCGTAAATCAACGCTTGGTCGATTGATCGCCGAAATTCATCTTCACGACCGGTAAGCGAGGCGATGCCCCGCTCACCCTTTGCCCAATCACCCGGCGGGCAATTAAAGAGTGCTTGCGTGAGACGATGATCCTGCAACAGCTTGGCAATCAATTCTGGCGCATGATCGTAAGGGAATAGAAATTCAACGGCATCGAAACCTGAATCTGCCGCGGCGGCAAACCGGTCGAGAAAATCCCATTCATTAAACATCATAGTGAGATTAGCAGCTAAACGCGGCATGGATGATCTCCTCGAATTAAACGGGCCTTGGAAGATCGACACCGGCTATCTGAGCGAGTAGCCGCGCAACCGAGGCATCGTCATCGCGCTCCATACCCGCAGCGGCAGTCATCAGAAACATCTGCAAGGCTGCGGCTGAAAGCGAAAGCGGAAATTTTTCAGTTCGTCCCATATCGGAAATGATGCCGAGATCCTTTGTGAAAATCGAAACGGCACTCTTCGGGCTATAATCCCCTTCAAGAATATGCGGCACCCGATTTTCAAACATCCATGAATTACCCGCAGAAGCAGTGATCACCTCAAAAACTTTTTTAAGATCAAGGCCAAGCTTCGCGGCAAAGCTCATGGCTTCGCAAGCCGCAGCAATATGAACGCCCGCAAGCATTTGATTGATCATTTTATAGGATGCGCCTATGCCGGCCTCATCACCAAGTTCATAGATTTTCCCGGCCATCGCTTCGAGCGCCGGGCGCGCGCGTAAAAACGCATCACTTGTGCCTGACGCCATAACGGTCATTTGACCGCTCGCTGCCTTTGCTGGTCCACCACTGATCGGCGCATCAAGATAGAGCCGCCCCGCTTCATTAACAGCAGCACCAATCGCGCGCGCTTCTTCAGGTGACATAGTTGCGCATGACACGACAACGCCACCCGGCTTCATCGCTTGCACGGCACCTTGGGGTCCGAGCAAAACATCACGCGTCTGTTTGGCATTGACCACAACGCAGACAACAATGTCGCAGTCTCGTGTGGCCGAGACGATATCGGATGCGCCCTGCCCGACATCGGCAATCGCCTCCAAAGCCTTTGGATTGACGTCAAAGGCTTTGAGCGAAAGTCCCGCCCGCGCGATTGACCGCGCCATGCCGAGACCCATCGAGCCAAGCCCGATGACCGCCGCCGATAATTGTCCCGGATCGCTCATAATGCCCCCAAATTTGTTTTTGGCTGTCCTCTGTTGGGCAACCATCTTTATAGAGGGAACATTCCACGGCGATGACCTCATGGTCCAGTTGGTCTTGGGCAATACCCCCATGCAAAAGAATGACAGAGGCACCCAATTTTAGCGGGCAGCACGCCCGATCACTTGCGCTTAGTTGACAGGCTTAGGCCTCGCGCCTACCGATCGAAGAGTTGAGCGCCGGAAAAGGCAGCATACAAAAGGGGCCTTGCCGATGATACTCGGGTGCATCGCTGATGATTTAACGGGAGCAACCGACCTCGCGCTCATGCTCTCCCGCGAGGGTTTAAGAACGCTCCAATCGACTGGCGTGCCGCAGAACGAAACTGAACTGTCAAATTATGACGCGGTCGTCATTGCTCTAAAATCTCGCACAATCCCCGTGAAGGATGCGATTGATCTTTCACTTGCGGCTTGTGATTGGCTAACAACTCATGGCGCACAACGTCTCTTTTTCAAATATTGCTCAACATTTGATTCAACCGATCAGGGCAATATCGGACCTGTTGCCGAAGCGCTTCTTGATCGACTGAAGAGCGATTTCACAATCGCTTGCCCGGCTTTTCCAGCCACAGGTCGCTCGATCTATATGGGCCAGCTTTTCGTCAATGGCGTGCCGCTGGCTGAAAGCCCGATGCGTGATCACCCGTTAACGCCGATGCGCGACAGCGATTTGCGTCGCGTCTTGCAAAAGCAATGCACAGCCCAAGTCGGTCATGTTGCGTTCAATGATGTTGATCAAGGTGCC
>RFXE01000286.1 GCA_009921785.1 Alphaproteobacteria bacterium | reverse complement strand
GAAGCTCTTGGCATTCCGACGGCGGGATTACAAATTGTGCAGGGCGGCCCAAGCTGGTTCCATCCGGGCCGTTCAGGCACGCTGCAATTCGGGCCCAAAATGGTTGTGGGCGCCTTTGGTGAAATTCATCCGCGTATTCTCGACGCGCTCGATGCAAAGGGGCCGATCATTGCCTGCGAAATCACGCTGGATGCTTTGCCGCCACCAAAAGCGCGGCCGACCAAAATGAAGCCGAAGCTGGTTCTCTCCGAGTTCCAGCCGGTGAGCCGCGACTTCGCCTTCATCGTTGAGAAAAACGTCGCCGCCGCCGATATTCTGAAAGCGGCCCAAGCCGGCGAGCGTAATCTGATCAGCGATATGACCGTGTTCGACGTCTATGAAGGCCCGGGCGTGCCGGAAGGCAAAATCTCGGTGGCGATTGCCGTCACCTTGCAGCCGACCGACAAGACGCTGACCGATGCAGAGATCGACGCAGTATCGAGCCGCATCATCGCTGAAGTGCAGAAAAAGACCGGAGCTACGTTACGCGCCTAATGGCGCCCGAACCGCTGCCTGATAATGAATTCTTATCAATTTAGGCAGTATCTTAACGCCCACTTTAGGTGTGCGTTTAACGGATTCGGGACAATGATGCGTGGTTCACCCTCCTTTCTGATTGCAGCGCTGGGCTTGGGATTGATTGTCTCTGCTCCGCAGGCCTTTGCTACAGAGACAAGCGCGGAAACAAAGACGCGTGTTGCCTCGGCGAATGCAGAAACATATCAGCCGATCGCCCCACCTGATGATGCGGATCAATGGTATATCGGCTCCATTCCCGATGAGCCCTATAATATCCCGACAGTAGACCGTTCACGTCTACGTGCCGATTTGCGGCGTGAAACGATTGCAGCGCCTGAAGACTATCCAGCCAATACGATTGTTGTCGATATTGATGGTCGCCATCTCTATTTTTATCCTGGTGATGGCACAGCCATCCGCTATGGCATCGGTGTCGGTCGTCGTGGCTTCTCTTGGCAAGGCAATGCCAGCGTTGGTCGCAAAGGGGCCTGGCCCGAATGGATCCCAACGCCAACCATGCGTGCACTAATTCCGAATTTACCCGCAAGCATGGAAGGCGGCGTTGATAGCCCGCTCGGCGCGCGCGCGCTTTATCTTTATCAAAATGGGCAGGACATTCTCTTCCGCATTCACGGCACCAATGAGCCATGGACGATCGGCGAACAAGTATCGAGCGGCTGCGTCCGCATGCTCAATGAAGATGTCGCTGATCTTTACAATCGCGTTGAAATTGGTGCGAAGGTGATCCTGCATAATTCGAAATATGCAGCGACGCGCATCTCGCAATCAGAGTGATGCGCTAACACCGCTCAACGGATTATCTGAATCCCAAGTGTAGCGCACGGTTTCAAACCGCATCGCGCGTGCGTCAATCATCAAGAGCTTGCCGACCAGCGGCTCCCCAAATCCGACAATCGCGCGGATCACTTCGAGCGCCATCAGACTGCCGGCAAGGCCTGCGAGCGCACCAAGCACACCGGCTTCCGCGCAAGCGGGCACCGTGCCTGCAGGTGGTGGCTCCGGAAACAAGCAGCGATAGGTGGGATTGGGTTTACCATCCGCACCGCTCTCGAAGGGACGAAGCGTTGTGACCGTTGCGTCCATGGCACCAAGTGCAGCCGTTACAAGCGGCTTTTTCTCGCGATAGCACGTATCCGACACGAGATAGCGTGTTGAAAAATTATCCGATCCATCGGCAATCACATCATAAGACGCAATTAAATGCGCAGCATTCTCCGGCGTGAGACGTGTGTTATGCGCTTCAACTTTTACATGCGGATTGATGCGATCGAGCGCCTCTTGCGCACTCTCGGTCTTCGCGCGTCCAACATCGGACGTGCCATGGATAATCTGCCGCTGCAGATTGGATAAAGATACAGTATCATCGTCAACAATACCCAACGTACCGACACCGGCAGCCGCGAGATATTGTAAAAGCGGCGCACCTAAGCCACCTGCACCGATCACAAGCACACGCGCGCCTTTGAGCTTTTGTTGTCCCGGCCCACCAACATCGCGCAACACGATATGACGTGCATAGCGTTCGAGCTCGTCAGACGAGAGTGTAGGAAGTGTGACCATCAATGCGCCTCGTCCCAATTCTTCGCGGCACGCGCATCAACTTGCAACGGCACTGCCAAATGAACGGCCGGATGCGGTGCGTCCTGCATGATTTTTTTTACAACGGCAATTGTGGTTTCGACTTCTGCATCAGGCACTTCGAAGATCAATTCGTCATGCACTTGCAGCAACATCGTCGCCTTAAGTTTCGCATGGTGAAGCGCGTCATCCATGCGGATCATCGCGCGGCGAATAATATCGGCTGCCGTTCCTTGAATGGGCGCATTGATCGCAGCGCGCTCATTAAATGCGCGCTCGGACGGATTTGACGAATTGATTTGTGGGTAATGACACCGCCGTCCGAAGACGGTTTCGACATAACCGTGGTCGCGCGCGAATTTC
>RFXE01000285.1 GCA_009921785.1 Alphaproteobacteria bacterium | reverse complement strand
ATGCGATTGTCGGTGTAGGGCTGTTTTTCTTGTATATCTTGAATCCACCCATCACGGTCTAACATGTAGGCGTAATTTGTACTGCCTAAGCTGTGTGGATGAAACCCTTTATAAGCCGGAATGGCGCCTTGACATCGGTTTTCACTAACTGTACGCTTGAATGCCTCCCAATCCCAATAGCAACTAAAGTCGCAGTAATTCACAATCGTTTGTTTATCAGGTGAAATTAATTCCTGCGCTTGCAGAACGGCATGAATAGGACCCAATTTATGAGGCTTAATACCATGAACCCTTCCGCTAGGACAAAGCTGATTTAAGACTTCTTGTAGTTTGTATTCAGGATGATCAAGGTGCTCTTGATTGCAAATAAATATAAAGTCAGATTCTTGGGGGAATAAGTTAATCACATGAGCAATAATCGGCTTCCCATCAACATTAATTAACGGCTTTGGCAGTGTGTAACCCGCTTTGCGAAAGCGCTCCCCAAAGCCTGAGAGAGAAACGCTATGACCCAGTCTCCCGAAAAGCGGTCGGACCCCGCCTTGGTGCAAGAAGGGATGATCACCCGCTTCTTGCGTGCAACCGAAATTGATACCCGTCTATTAGGTATGATTGGCGCCTTGGTCCTGATTTGGGTAGGCTTTCAAGTCGCGGGCGACTTACGCAATGGCAATGGCGTTTTCTTAACACCGCGCAATCTCTGGATCCTTCTTGTCCAAACGGCATCAATTGCCGTGATGACAACCGGCATGGTGATGATCATCGTCATGCGCCATATCGATCTTTCGGTAGGATCACTTCTGGCTTTTGTTGCCGTCGTGATGGGGTACTCGCAAGTTTATATTCTTGGTCCATGGCTCGGTGTCGGCCATCCGGCTATCTGGATTTTGTCCGTCATCATCGGCCTCTGCACAGGCGCGCTGATTGGTGCGTTTCATGGTTATTTGATTTCTTATGCCGGCATCCCCTCTTTCATTGTGACACTTGGCGGTTTGATTGTTTGGCGCGGAGCAGCGTGGGCCGTTATTCGCGGCGAAACAGTAGCGCCGATGGATGAACGATTTGAGCTCATGGGAGGCGGCCCCTTCTATGCGTCAATCGGGGCGACTGCGACATGGGTCATTGGCGTCTTGATTTGTGTGTTGATCCTGCTGGCCGTTCGCTCGGGGCGCTCAGCGCGAAATAAATTCCGCTTCCCACAACGTCCGATTTGGGCCGAAGCATTTTTGGTGGTGATGGGATTTGCGTTGACCATCGGAACAGTCTTGCTGGTCAATTCCTATTACTTCCCGCCAAAACTCGCGGCGGATTACGCAGCGCTTCATAATATCCCAATCCCAGAAGGCGGATTGTTGATTTCACGCGGCTTTGCGATCCCCGTATTGATTGCAGCCGTTGTGGGTCTTGGCATGACATTCATTGCCACGCGCACACAATTTGGTCGTTACATTTATGCTATCGGCGGTAATCCGGAAGCTGCAGAACTCGCGGGCGTTAATACGCGCAAGATCACATTGCTCATGTTCACTCTTATGGGCGTGCTTGCGGCAGTATCAGCGTGCATTTCATCAGCACGTCTTAATGCCGCATCGAATGCGCTCGGTCTTTTCGACGAGCTTTATGTGATTGCCGCGACCGTTATCGGCGGCACCTCGCTCGCTGGTGGTGTGGGCACAATCTATGGCGCGATGCTTGGCGCGCTTGTGATGCAGTCCCTGCAATCAGGTATGACCCTGTTAAACTTCGACTCGGCCTATAAAGACATGGCCGTAGGTTCGGTTCTGGTCTTCGCTGTTTGGCTTGACCAGATCTATCGTCGTCGCGCGAATTAAGAGCGGAGTGCGCACCATGAGTGACCATCATCACGCATCATCTTCGGCAACCGTTGCAGCCTTTAGCGCCGGACGTAAGCCGATTGTCGAAATGCGCGACATTTCGATTGCCTTTGGCGGTATTAAAGCAGTCGATCACGCCTCGCTTGAACTTTATGAAGGCGAAGTTGTGGGATTGCTCGGCCATAATGGCGCAGGCAAATCAACATTGATCAAAATACTCTCTGGCGCCTATCAGCGCGATCATGGCGATATCTATATTCGCGGCGAGAAAGCCTCGATTGATAATCCACGTGATGCCAAGCGTTACGGAATCGAGACGATTTATCAAACACTTGCGCTTGCTGATAATGTTGATGCGGCCGCCAATCTATTTTTGGGTCGCGAACTCAAAACAAAATGGGGCACACTTGATGACGTGGCGATGGAAGCCGCAACGCGCGAAGTCATGGGCCGCCTGAATCCCAATTTCCGTCGCTTCAAAGAACCCGTGAAGAAATTGTCCGGTGGTCAACGCCAATCCGTTGCGATTGCGCGCGCGATTCACTTCAACGCCAATATTCTGATCATGGATGAGCCTACCGCTGCGCTCGGTCCGCAAGAAACGCAGCAGGTATCAGACCTCACACTTGAATTGAAAAAGCAGGGCATCGGCATCTTCCTTATCAGCCACGACATTCATGACGTG
>RFXE01000284.1 GCA_009921785.1 Alphaproteobacteria bacterium | reverse complement strand
GAGATGATCGCTTGGGTTCAAAGCCCGGCCCCTGGCGCTGATCCGTCGGTTCTTTTGCCCGGCGACCCCGAACGAAAGACACGCGCGGAGCGCCTTCGCGACGGTATTCCCGTTGATCCGGCTACATGGGCGCAGATTGTTGCCGCGGCGGGTGAAATCGGCGTTTCCGACTCGACGCTGGAAGAGGCTGCGGGGGCATAGTCCCACACTGCCTTGCTTTCGCCCTGTCGAGCGGCCATAGAACGGAACCCGCTTAGATCAGGTTGTTTTTACGAAGTTTTCATGACGGAACGCCCGCCCTCGTCAAAACATTCTCCCTCACCGCCCTCAATTGAGCGGCAAGGCATGTCTCTTCTTGGAGGCTTGGCCAGCGTTCTTCTTTTTGCCGCCGCGCTTTATGTTCTCTATCGCATTGCCGGTGAAGTGAAGCCTAACGATGTCGTCGAGGCGTTTCGTAAGGCAGGCAATGAACAAATTGGACTCGCCGTCATCTTTACGGTGGCGAGTTATTTATTCCTTACCGGTTATGATGCTTTGGCGATGCGCCAATTGGCGATCAAAGCGCACCCCGCGCGCGTCGCCTTCGCGTCTTTTACAAGTTACGCTGTCTCATTCACGCTCGGCTTTCCATGGCTCACGGCCGGTACTGTGCGGTATTGGATTTATTCAGGTGCCGGTATCTCATCTTCGAAAGTCGCGAGTCTGACGTTAATTGCCGGAATGACATTCATTCTCGGAATGGCTGTTGTGTTTGGTATCGGACTGATCTGGCAAGCTGAAGCGATATCGCTCATCAATCAGGCGAGCGCATCGGTTAATCAGCTGATCGGTATGGCGGTTCTCTCAGGCATTCTTGTCTATCTTGTTTGGACCGCTGCCAAAAGACGCCATATGCGCATCAAGCGGTTTCTCATTGAATTGCCAACGCTTCGTGTGTCGCTCGGCCAACTTGCTCTGGGCGCGGCTGATGTATGCGCTGCTGCAGCCGTTCTATATGTGCTTTTACCGGAAGGTCACGGCATCGCTTTTGAAACCTTCGCCGCGATTTATGCCTTCGCCTGTATTCTTGGTGTAGTGAGTAACGCACCAGGGGGGCTTGGTGTTTTCGAAGCAACGATATTGTTGGCTTTTCACAATTTACCGCGTGAAGGCGTTATCGGCGCACTGCTTCTGTTTCGTCTCTGCTATTATCTCGGTCCCTTCGTCATTGCGGTGGGATCTCTCGCGCTTTATGAAATTGTCATCAGATTGTTACGGTTCCGTGCGCGTGTGAATGGCCCCGAGGCCGAAGAATGAGTAAGGCGAACGCATAGATATGACCGCGCTTCCGCCCATACTTTCTGAAAGCCTTGATGCTTTGGCAGATCCCGTCATTGTTGTTGATGGGCGCAAGACAATTCTATTTTTTAACAAAGCAGCCGGTACGGCATGGCCGAGTTTGGTTACTGGCATGCCGCTCTCTTTTACATTGCGGGCACCCGATCTCGTCGATGCTCTTGATTCTGTTATCGCTGAACGTAGTCACGAACATGATGGTACATTTTCAGAACGCCATCCTGTTGAACGTGACTTTTCATTTCGTATACGGGGCTTGCAAGATCGAGAATCTTCTTCGGCTCGCACAACGCCAGCAGCACTCGTCATCCTCCGTGATTTAACGGAAGCGCGCCGCCTCGAATCCATGCGCGTGGATTTCGTTGCGAATGCCAGTCATGAATTGCGTACGCCGCTTGCGTCTTTGATTGGCTTTATTGAAACGTTACAAGGCCCTGCGCGCTCTGATCCGAATGCACAAACGCGATTTTTAACGATCATGCGCGAACAGGGTCGGCGTATGGCGCGTTTGATCGATGATCTGCTGTCGCTTTCACGCGTTGAGATGAGCGAACATCGCCGTCCCGTTGATCTTGTCGATATGACATCGGTCATTCAGCAATCAGTTGATACATTGCGCCCGACGGCATCCGCGCGGGGTGTCACGCTTGACGTCATTGCCGCGAACGAACCCTGTCTCCTGCCGGGCGATCGTGATGAATTGTTACGTGTTGTGGAAAATCTCGTCGAGAACGGAATCAAATATGGCCAATCAGGTGGCCGGGTTGAAATTGATCTTCAACCGGTTGGTTCTCATCCGTCTGATGACATTGCTTTGTCGGTGCGTGATTTTGGGGCAGGCATTTCGCCAGAACATTTACCGCGACTGACCGAGCGCTTTTATCGCGTGGATGCCTCGGCAAGTCGCGAGAGTGGCGGCACGGGTCTCGGCCTTGCGATCGTCAAGCATATTGTTAACCGGCATCGCGGACGGCTGGTGATTGAAAGTGAAAAGGGGCAGGGCTCGGTATTTCGGGTTCTTCTGCCGCGTGCGGCTCTTTAGGTCTAGCTGCCACCTCTAGGGGTTTTCCCCAGCCTCTCTCTGCTGTCGTTTAGCTGTCATAAATGTGTCATCGGCGCCGCCTAGGACGTCGCCATCGGAACGGCTTTCGTTTCGTGGTCCGGTGTTCTGCCTTGTTGGGCGCGGCCGCTGGGATCGACCTTAGAAATCCCCTTG
>RFXE01000283.1 GCA_009921785.1 Alphaproteobacteria bacterium | reverse complement strand
CATGGGTTCAATCCTTGTCAGGCCAAAGGGCAAGACGTTGTATTAGATTATGTTGAAATTATATCGGAGCAGCCCAGCCAAAGAATCGGCCGAACCAGTTTTGACGTGAGGCATCCGCGAGATCGCCCGATCCTGTGTAGCTAATCTTCGCTTGAGCAACGCGGCTTGAATCAACCACATTGCCGGCCTTGATGTCTTCTGGCCGCACAACACCGCTCACGCGGATATATTCTTCGCCATTATTGAGGGTAAGATTTTTCTCGCCTTCAACCCACATATTGCCATTTGGAAATACGCGCGTGACCATCACAGTGATTGTGCCGGACAGGCTGTTCGATTGGTCGGCTGTGCCTGAGCCTTTATAGGTTTGATCAGCACCTGAGCTCCAGTTCCCCGAAGTTGCAATCGACGGATTGGTTAGACCCAACATGCCCGTCGCACCAAAAATTGAACCGGGAAGTGTGGTCGATGTTGTACCCGAGCGTGAGAGATCGCTTGTCGCCGATTTGGATGCTTGCGTTGTTTCTGACAATGTAACCGTGATCACATCACCAACTGTACGCGCGCGACGATCGCCGACAAAAAAGCCCGGTTGTGCTGCGGAGAAGATCGCACCATCATCGGCTTTCGGATGAACTGAAACGACCTTGTCATAATCTTCTTGAAGATTAGCAGAGATTTTCTGTTCACGCTGTGCCGAACAGCCAGTCAAAAAGACAAGCGAGGCAAACATAATGAGATAAAACGCTTTCATGATCAGTCCCCGTTAGATATTCTGCGTCAGGAATTTGGACATCGAGTCGACAGCACTGATGGCCTTCGAATTGACTTCATAGGCGCGCTGCGTCTCGATCATATTCACGAGCTCTTCGACAACATTCACATTCGATGCTTCGAGTGCGCCTTGAAGAATTTTGCCTTGGCCGTTTGCGCCTGGGGCGCCAACAATCGGCGCGCCCGAAGCACCCGTCGCGGCCATCATGTTTTCGCCCATTGGCTTGAGGCCGCCATTATTTGGGAATGAGGCAATTTCGATATTACCTACAACCTGCGGAGCTGTTTGTCCGGGAATGCCGACCGATACGATACCATCACGCGAAATCGATACAGACGACGCGTTTTCAGGGATCGTGATGGCTGGTTCAAGCGGATAGCCATTCGATGACACAATTTGCCCTGTTGAGCTCTTCGTAAAATTGCCGGCGCGTGTGTAAGCGATCTGGCCGTCGGGCATCAGCACCTGGAAGAACCCTCCGCCGTCGATTGTCATATCGAGTGAGTTATCCGTGTTGATAATGCTTCCCTGGCTATAGAGTTTTTCTGATGAAACGATACGCACGCCGGTACCGATCGCGAGACCGGTCGGCAATTGCGTATTCTGTGATGTCTGCGCGCCCACTTCTCGCAAATCTTGATAAAGCAGCGTTTCAAAATTGGCACGATCGCGTTTAAAGCCCACAGTATTGACGTTGGCGAGGTTGTTCGAAATCACGCTCATGCGTTCTTGCTGGGCGTTCAATCCCGTTTTCGCAACATTTAATGCATCAGGCATGGCTCACTCCACTTTAGATAAATTGTCGTCATCACGTTGATGACCGCATGAGTTTGGATGTTTGATCGTCAAGATCTTTTGCTGTGCCGATCAATTTGATCTGCATTTCATAGGCACGTTGCGTTTGAATAATTTCGACCATCGATTCGACAGCGTTCACATTGCTTGTCTCGAGCGAATTGTTTGTTACTTTGATCTTTGCATCATTAGCCGGGAATTGGCCGTTCTTCGGGCGGAGATAGCCATCAAGGCCGCGCGCAACATTACTCGCGGGAATCGAGACGAGGTCGATACGACCCGCCGGCACCATTGTGTTGCCTTCAGCGCCAAGTGGTTTGTATGTAATGGTTCCGTCTTGAGCGACTTCAATTTTTTCAAAAGGTGGAACGGTGATGTCAGCGCCACCACCTTGGACGGTAGAGCCGTCACCCATCTTCAATTTACCTTCCGCGGTCACGCTCATATCGCCGCGGCGGGTCAAAACCTTTTGCCCACTGGGATTGGTGACAACAAAAAAGCCGTCACCGTTAATAGCGATATCAAGCGGTCGGTCGGTGCTGATTAGATTAGAAACGGACGTATCAACGCCTGTATCTCCGCGGCTCGCGAATACACGGTCTTCATAGGCCTTCGGATCCTGTAAATAGGCCGAGCCAATACTTGTATTCACGTCCTTGCGGAAGCCGATTGTGTTGAGGTTTGCAAGATTCGCAGCGGTAATCTTCTGATTATCAGCCAGAAGCCGCATCGTATTGAGCGAAACCTGTGAAATCCTGTCCATGGCCCGTCCTGTCACCTAACTCGGTAATTGGATGGGATGCCAAAAGCCTGACACCCCCTCATCTATTAGCAAGGGGCGTGCCATTAACCATGGTGGGGAAAAGGGACGGGCCGCCGCTTGCGCGGCGGCCCGAAGACCGAGATCCGCCCACTCTTTTGAAGGAGCAGACGGCTCGTCGGCCGTGGGGCTCTAAGCCGAGCGGCCTGTAATCAGGCCACTCGGCG
>RFXE01000282.1 GCA_009921785.1 Alphaproteobacteria bacterium | reverse complement strand
ACGCGCGATCGTCATAATCGCCTTTTCTTCGATTTCTCGTTGTAAAATATCTAGCCTTGCGTCAGTTGCAATCACACGTTGAGCAACCTCAATATTTAGTAGCGATAAAGCCTCCATCGCCTCTGCGAGCATTTTCTCCGCAAGGCCGCCCATTTCAGCAATTTTTCGCCCCAGATTCTCAAGATCGCGGTCATATGACTTTACAATATGATCGCTCATGTCGCTTATCCTCATTCATTCTAGCTTTAGCCAAATCGGCCTGTGATATAGTCAAGCGTGCGTTTTTCTTTTGGCGTGTTAAACACGTCATCTGTTTTTCCAAACTCGATGAGTTCGCCCAGATACATAAACGCCGTATAATCAGAAACGCGCACCGCCTGTTGCATGTTGTGCGTGACGATCGCGATTGTGTATTGAGATTCTAGCTCCTCAATCAGCTCTTCAACTTTTGCCGTAGAGATGGGATCGAGCGCAGAGCACGGCTCATCAAACAGAATAATGTCCGGGCGAACCGCAACGCTGCGCGCAATACATAGGCGCTGCTGCTGCCCGCCAGACAGGCCCAAGCCGCTTGCTTGCAGCTTATCTTTTACTTCATCCCAAAGCGCCGCGCCGCGCAGCGCTTCTTCAACCCGCGCATCAAGTTCGCCACGCGGCAATGTTTCATAAAGCTTAACGCCAAAAGCGACATTCTCATAAATCGACATCGGAAACGGCGTTGGTTTTTGAAACACCATGCCAACCCGCGCCCGCAGCGCATTCAGATCAATCGCTGGATCAAGGATATTCTCATTATCCAGCAGCACCTCGCCTTCGGCCCGCTGCCCTGGATAAAGATCATACATGCGGTTTAACACACGCAATAAGGTTGATTTCCCGCAACCTGAAGGACCAATGAAGGACGTCACTTTCTTTGCGTAAAGCGGTAAGTTGACCGATTTTAACGCATGATGGCCGCCATAATAAAAATCCAAATTCCGCACGCTAACTTTCACAGCCAGCTCTGCGGATGTCGATCCTGCCAAACTCATCCGTTAATTCCTCCGTCCGGCGCTAAATGCGCGGGCGATAATCGACAGCGTTAATACCGTCACCGTAATCAATAAGGCCCCCGTCCAGGCCAATTGCTGCCAATCCTTGTAAGGCGAGAGCGCAAACTGAAAGATCACCACCGGCAAACTCGCCATCGGCGCATTTAAATCAGAACTCCAAAATTGATTATTCAGCGCGGTAAACAATAAAGGAGCCGTCTCGCCAGAAACGCGCGCAATCGCCAACAAAACACCCGTCACAAGGCCTGCGCGCGCAGCCCGATACGCGATCTGTCCAATCACCATAGCGCGCGGAGCCCCTAAGGCTGACGCCGCCTCCCGCATAGAAGAAGGAACCAGCAGCAACATATCCTCCGTCGTGCGCAACACGACCGGAACGACCAAAAGCCCCAGCGCAAGCGCGCCAGATATCGCCGAAAAGTGCCCCATCGGGCGCACCATCACTTCATAAACAAAGAGCCCAATCACAATCGATGGCGCACTCAGCAAAATATCATTGATGAAGCGCACAACCGTCGCCAGTTTCGTGTATCGGCCATATTCAGCAAGATAAGTTCCCGCCAACATCCCCAGCGGCGCGCCCAATGCGACGCCAATCACCGTCATAACTAAAGAACCGGCGATCGCATTCATCAGCCCACCCACGCTGCCAGGCGGAGGCGTCGTTTGCGTAAAGACGCTGGGCGATAAGCCGCGCAGCCCCTCATAAGCGAGAGAGCCTAAAATCAAGAGCAGCCAAGACAGGCCAAAAAGCGCCGCGCCCCACGCTAAGCCAGTTGCCAGCGTATTGGTCCGGCGGCGAGAATCATAAAGCGACATTGGACGTTCTCGCTCAGGCCGATTTTTGTTCAATGCGCATTAGTAAATAACGCGCAATCGACAAAACGATGAAGGTGATGAAGAAAAGAATGAGGCCAAGTTCAATCAAAGCGGAGGTGTAAATATCGCCAACAGCCTCTGTGAACTCATTGGCGATCGTCGCTGAGATTGTCGTGCCAGGCGCAAAGAGAGAGGGGGAGATCTTATGCGCATTGCCAATCACAAAGGTCACCGCCATCGTTTCGCCAAGCGCGCGGCCCAGCGCCAGCATTACGCCGCCAACAACGCCAACGCGCGTATAAGGCAACACCACATAGCGCATCATTTCCCAAGTCGTGCAGCCAAGACCCGTCGCTGCTTCCTTCAAAACTGGCGGCACCGTCTCAAAAACATCTCGAGAAATTGACGCAATAAAAGGCAAGATCATAATCGCAAGGATAAATCCCGCCGTTAACATGCCAATACCGTAAGGCGGACCCGCAAATAGCGCAGACAGAACAGGCAAGCCCTTAAAAGCGGCGATCAACGCTGGTTGAATATAGGTCTGGACAAAGGGCGCGAAAACAAAAAGACCCCAAATGCCGTAAATGATTGACGGAATGCCCGCCAGCAATTCTATCGCAATGCCAATCGGCCGACGCAGAACATGCGGACAGAGCTCAGTTAAAAAGGTTGCAACGCCAAGGCCAATCGGCACAGCAATCAGCAT
>RFXE01000281.1 GCA_009921785.1 Alphaproteobacteria bacterium | reverse complement strand
GGATTTGGAATAATATCTGCTACGACGAGTGAAGAACGCAAGCTCTCCAAATTGATTGCAACACGTGCTGTGACATCAGGAAAGAGGCCAATCGATGTGGCATTCACAACAATATCAACGTCATCAGGAATCGAATAATCTCCAGCCCAAGAAACATATTGCGCTTTTGTTGTCGTTTCTTTGTTGATTAGATTGACCAATTCCTGTCCCCGATGGGGATCGCGATTAACGACAAGAATTGATAAGAGACCTGATAGTGCCATCTCGACCGCACACGCGCGCGCCGCACCTCCCGCTCCAAAAATAACAGCCGATTTACCTGAGGGATCGATCTTGGTGAGAAGCGATTGCAAAAATCCTTTGCCGTCAGTGTTCTCGCCAATATAGGAACCGTTGCGTCGAACAGCGCAATTCACAGCACCAATCACTTTAGCCGACTCACCAAGTCCATCAAGATACTTGATCACCGCCACCTTATGCGGAAGAGAGCAGTTAAAGCCTGCCCACCCCATAGCACGCGCACCAAGAACGGCATTGGCGAGATCATTAGGATGAACTTCACAATTGATATAACGCCAATCGAGACCATGATGCTGAAAGGCAGATTCAATCATAGCGACTGTCGGATTTTCCCGAGCAGGCATAGCGAAAGAACCCGTCAGCTGGCTTAGGAAATTGCGTGACATCCTATGCTCCCTGAGATCACTTTTAGTGACTGATATCACCATGAGGCGAAGCGGAGAGCAAGTCTAAACGGTGCCGTTTTAGTGGTCTGTTTTCCTAAACTATGCGCGCGAATCTTTCGGTAAAAACATCGCAAGAAGCCCTATGGCTGGAAGATAGGCTGCCAGATGATAGACAAAATCAATGCTCGTTTGATCGGCAACATAACCTAAAAGCGCTGCACCCAAACCGCCCATCCCAAAGGCAAATCCAAAAAATAATCCTGATACCGTACCCACTTTATTCGGCACCAATTCTTGTGCAAAAACAACAATCGCAGGAAACGCCGACGATAAAATGAGGCCAATTAAAATACTCAACGCCACTGTCCCCTCAAGATTGGCAAAGGGCAAGAGGAGCGTGAAGGGCAACACGCCAAGAATTGAAATCCAAATGACAGTGCGGCGTCCGATACGATCACCAATCGGGCCACCAATGATCGTGCCCACTGCGACCGCACCAAGAAAAATAAACAAATAGAGTTGGGCATCGCGCACCGAAACACCAAAGGTCTCGATGAGATAGAACGTATAGAAACTTGATAAATTGGCCATATAGAGAAATTTCGAGAAAACCAACAAAGCGAGGATGCTCAAGGCGAGAGCAACACGACGCGGTGAATGACGAACAGGCTTTGTCGTTTTGATTGTTGTCGATCGACGTCCTTGTGCGCGTGTCCAAAAGCCAACGCGTGTGAGAAGGATCATCGCCAATAGCGCAAGCAGCGCAAACCACGCGACGGCAGGCTGACCGCCCGGAAGGATGATAAAGGCCGCCAAAAGAGGTCCTATTGCCGAGCCTATGTTACCACCGACTTGAAACAGGGATTGCGCCATACCGTGTTGGCCTCCCGACGCCATGCGTGCCACGCGTGAGGCTTCAGGATGAAAAATTGAGGATCCTATACCAATAAAGATGACACTGACGAGCAGAGCTGGAAATGAAGTAGCGGCAGCCATTAACAACAAGCCCAACAAGGTCGAGCCCATTCCAAAGGCGAGAGAGAAAGGTTGTGGTTTGCGATCAATCGCCAATCCGATTAGCGGCTGAAGAATTGATGCCGTGACCTGCCAAGTCATCGTAATCAAACCGATCTCAGTAAAACTGAGCGCGTAGGAGTCTTTCAAGATCGGATAGATCGAGGGGATGAGCGATTGAATTGTATCATTGAGCATATGACCCGTCGAAATCGCCACAAGGATTCTAAACGCGGTATCGTCTGCGCCTTGTACTTTATCTGTGGTCATAAACTGATCCTGCCCCTATTTCGGATGAACAGTCTAAATCAAGACTAGAAGGGGTGCGACCCATTATGGCGCAACGCTCCTCTTCCGCGCGGGCAGAGCCTGTTCTCCTGCGTCTGTTGGATTTCGGAAATCTAAGAAACTGCGCTAGAAGAGAAAAAAACAGCGGATCGAGAGACGTATGGAAGAGATTGCACTTATTGGCGGCGGGCATAATGGCCTTGTATGCGCCTTTTATCTCGCCCGCGCGGGCCATAAAGTGCGCGTTTTTGAACGGCGCGGCATTGTGGGCGGTGCTGCGGTCACCGAAGAATTTCATCCGGGCTTTCGCAATTCTGTCGCTTCATACACAGTGAGCCTCCTTAATCCGCGCGTGATTGCGGATATGGCGTTGAAAGATCACGGCTTGCGGATTGTTGAGCGTCGCGCTTCAAATTTCTTTCCACATCCTGATGGTCGTTATCTGTTGACGGGAGAAGGGCGAACAAAAGGCGAGATTGCTAAGTTCAGCGGACGCGATGCGCAACGCTATGACGCCTATTCTGATGAGATTGAAATGATCGCGAATATTCTGCGTGATCTCGTTCTTGAAACGCCACCCAATCGCGCCGAC
>RFXE01000029.1 GCA_009921785.1 Alphaproteobacteria bacterium | reverse complement strand
CGGCGCGACAGTGACAGTCCATCGCCATCCATCACCGTGGCCATCGCATCGCGCACGCCATCAAAATTATAGAGCGGCTCACCCATGCCCATGAGCACGATATTCGAAACAGCACGATCAGCAACTGGCACGAGACCATCGGTGGGTCGTGTTGCACCAGGCCAATCACCGAGACGATCACGCGCGATCATAACTTGCGAAACAATTTCAGCGGCCGTCAGATTGCGCACAAGACGCTGTGTTCCAGTATGACAAAAGGAACAGGTCAGCGTGCACCCAACTTGTGATGAGATGCACAAGGTGCCGCGATCACTTTCAGGAATATAAACGGTTTCGATTTCTGCGCCTTTATCATGCAGCCCCATGGGCGGCATGCGGATCAACCACTTGCGCGTGCCGTCCTTCGAAATTTGTTCTGAAACAATTTCGGGCCGCGCGATTGTAAATGACTGATCAAGCGTTGCGCGTAGAACTTTCGAGACATTCAACATCTCATCAAATGACTGCGCGCCACGATGATAAATCCAGTGCCAAAGCTGATTGACCCGCATGCGTATTTCACGGGCGGGCACACCGATTTCTGTTAACTGTTCAGCGAGTGCCAATCGACCAAATCCGACAAGAGACAGCTTGCCGCCAGATCTTACCGGGGCCGGAGTTAGAATCTCGGCTGTCTTTTCGATTCCATCACCCGCGCGCGCGATGGTGTTATCACTCACGGACAGGCCTTCTTCACCTGATCAAGCGCTTGAGCGAAACCGGCGGTGACATAAATGTCGGTCAGCGCATTGCCGCGCTTCGAAGTGACTTTCAATTGCACTTGCGGATTTTTCTTCATGAGCTCGACAACAGCCGGATCATCCTTAGGCAATTTCAACCAGGCATTACCCTGCACTTTGGTTGAAACAACATAGGTCGTCTTGCCAATCAAAAGTTGTGCATCAGCACCTTCTTTAGGCGGGAAGCCGAGAACGAAACTGATTTCATCCCGCACATTTTCTTGCGGACGGGATGACACAAAGAAATAGGCTTGATCGCGGGTAAGGCCCGCGGGCTGCCGATCTTTCGGCGTGGAGAGCGCATAGCACACCCGGCCATTGGCGGTATCGGACGCATAGACAGCCCAATTGCCAAAGCTACCCAATTGGATCGGCTGCGCGGGCGCGGCAGGCGCAGGAGCCTGCGTTTGCGGCTTTGCAGGTGTTGTCGTTTTAGCCGGTTCCGGCTTCTTGGTCTGGGCCGAGGCGGGGCCAACAGACACGAGGAGACCGACCGCAAGGCATGCGCCAGCAAAGAGGGTCCGGACAGTGCAACGATTCATGGGCAGCCAAGGCTCCAAATCGGGTGATTCCCGCTCATGCGCGATACCTTAATCCGTTCGGGGTGAAAACAAAAATCATTCGGAATAGGGCGGATGCGCCGTTTCAATCCCCGACAGATTGTGCCAAACTGTCGCAGCCGGTCGGATGGGACGGTATGCGCGACACAGGATCGCAGAATTTCGGGGTAATTAGGGTGTCGACGCAGATTGAGCTCGGCGAACTCGTCCTCGCCGTAGCGAGAGACCGTGACCGTGAAGCCTTTGCGAGACTTTTCGACCATTTTGGTCCGCGGCTGCACGCCTATTTGCTTCGCCTCGGCTCGGATGCCGGTTCGGCGGAAGAGATCCTGCAAGATGTGATGACGACCTTATGGACGAAAGCGCATCTCTTTGATCCCACCAAATCCTCGCTTGCGACCTGGCTTTATCGCATCGCCCGCAATCGCCGCATCGATACGCTCCGGCGCGACCGGCTCGATTTCTTTGATCCGATGGATGCGCCTGAAATCGCAGCCGAAGACGAAGGCGCTGACCGCCGAATCGATATGCAGGTGCGTGAGGACCGCATTCGCGTCTCGCTTGAAGGCTTGCCCGAGGAGCAATTGTCACTCGTGCGTATGGCCTTTTTCGATGATCTTTCACATAGCGAAATTGCCGAGAAAACCGGGCTGCCTTTGGGCACCGTGAAATCCCGCATCCGTTTAGCGTTTACAAAACTTCGGCGCTCGCTCGAAGCGAATGGTGTGATCGACGCCGGCTGATCTTTGTTTATGAAAGAGCGCCGCACTCTTTTGCTAAACGATCCGTCTCTTTCGCCAAATCAATATCCCGCGATGATACGCCTTTCACATCGTGACTCGTGAGCGTGATATGAACTTTTGACCATACATTAGACCATTCAGGATGGTGGTTCATCACTTCAGCAACAAAAGCGACGCGCGTCATAAAAGCAAAGGCAGCGCTGAAATCGGAAAAGCGAAACTGCTTTTCAATGGCATCGCGCCCCGCAACATCACTCCAGCCAGAAAGAGACTTTACGGCTTCCGCGCGCGCAGAGCCTTCAAGGCGATCAGTTGTGACCATTTAAATAATCCTCACGCCGTGCGCCGTTGTTGCGTTTCAATTAAAGAGTCGCGCAAAGGATATGACGCTTCGATGACATAGGGTCCACCACCCACTGCTGCGCGCGACGAAAAGACTTCGAATGACTCAGCCTCAAATGAGAGGCGCGGTATATGAGAGATCATGCCTAGAAAATTGGCCAATTCAAAGGGCGACGTATCGCGTAAACGCGCAAGTGTTATATGCGGCGTGAATTTTCTTGTTTCGGCGGGTAGGCCTAGACGACGCACCAAACGTTCATGCTCCGCTTGCAGTTCCATTAAAGCGGGTGAGGGAACAATCTTGGCCACAAGCGCGCGCGGACGATCGCCGCCAAAGACCGTAATGCCATCAATAGTTACAGAAAATATCGCGCGTTCGATGCGACCGAGAATCAAAAATACATCATGCGCCGTTGCGTCATCGATATCGCCGAGAAAACGCAAGGTGATGTGAAAATTCTCAGGTGTGATCCATCGTGCGCCTGAAAGACCGCCGCGTATCGATGAAAGCGTATCGATAATGTGATCCGGAACCGAGAGGCCTGTAAAAAGCCGGGGCATGAGGACCTCCTGCGTTGGTCAAACACCAAAACCCGAATCACTTAACGGGTGAAGTCCAACACAGGCTCTCACGCTACACAAGCCCGTTCGAACACGTTCACCGTTGGTTTAAGCGATGCGGCGGCGTGCCGCGAGTGCTTCGACAATGACGAGACCAAAACCGCTTGTCAAAATGAGTGACGCACCGATGAAAACAGGCACAGGAGGAAAATCACCCCAGATCAAAAAGCCCCAGCCGAATGCCCAAAGCAATGTAATATATTCAAAGGGAGCAACAGCGGATGCGGGCGCGAGACGATAACCTTCAAACATGAAATATTGTCCGGAAGCGCCAACAGCGCCCAACATCAAAATTAAGAGAAATTCGAAGGGCGAGGGCGTAATCCATACGAAAGGCAAGGTTGTTGCACAGACCAAAACAACAATCGCATTGGAGGCGAGCATTAAACTCAATGAGCCTTCCTTGCGTCCAATCATACGCACGAGAATGTGAGTGGCACCCCAACAAAGCGCTGCAAAAAGGACAAGCAGTACAGGAATAATGTCAGCGGAGCCTGCAGGACCGGCAGCAATAACAACACCCACAAAGCCAACGAGTGTTGCAGCCCATCGTGCAAGGCCTACCGTTTCTTTCAAAAAGAAGATCGACATTAGAACAGCAAAAATAGGT
This sequence comes from Alphaproteobacteria bacterium, assembly GCA_009921785.1. Taxonomy (GTDB): domain Bacteria; phylum Pseudomonadota; class Alphaproteobacteria; order Rhizobiales; family Beijerinckiaceae; genus CAIUPE01. Next base: position 8,856 of record RFXE01000029.1, on the reverse strand, counting down.
GTCGAGAAATAGATCGTAACCATCTCAGCAAGATGGAGTGACCGCGATGCTGTGAAATAGGCAAGCCACGCCGCCAAGATCAAAGCAGAGCGCAGCATAAGTTGTTTGCGACTCGACCCCTTCGCGAGTTCAACGGCACGCTTCGGGCCCAAAAGAAACAAACAAAGAATGAGAATCAAAATCGATCGTGAAAACAAAACCTGCCACACCGGCAATGTGGCCACGAGCCATTTCACTGTAGCGTCTTGAATTGAAAAAATTGAAAAGCCGATCAGCGCATAGCCGATTCCAAGAAGTGTTCGATTATGCGGGGGATCGGATGATGACATTGTATGACTGGTTATCTTTCTATGTGACTCAGAGTGGCGGTTTGCGCGGGGGCCGACAAGTGCCGCGTGACGTTTTTCTTTGCCTTGACCGGCATTTCATCTACAAAGCCACATAAAGTCACATTAAGGGAATGAGTCATGTCGCGCCCGCTCGCGGTTGATCGCCACGGCCAAATACTTCAGGCGCTCGACGCGCAAGGCTCGGTGAGCGTCTCCGACCTTGCCGAGCGGTTCAATGTCTCGATGGAGACGATTCGGCGCGATCTGAAGCTTTTGGCAGAAGAAGGCCGCCTCGTAACCGTCCATGGCGGCGCACATCGCCTCTCGAACGAGCCATCACTATCCCGCCGAACAATCGAAAATGCCGAGGGGAAGGCTGCCATTGGCCGGGCGGCCGCCGAATTTGTGGAAGATGGGATGGCCATTCTAATTGATTCCGGCTCGACCACGCTGGCCCTCGCCCAAGCCCTCACAAACAGGGGCGACCTGACAGTCCTCACCAATTCCCTCCCCATCGGGCTTCTTCTAGCTCGTACGAAGACCATTAAAACCGTTCTATTGGGCGGCGAAATCGAGCCGAATGACGAAGCGGCTTTTGGGCTCGATACGCTCGACCTCATCGCGAAATACCGCGTTGATCTTGCTTTTATTGGCGCTGGCGGCATTTCGGAAACCGGCCAGTTCACGGACTACACGCGGCTGGCTGCCGAACAGCGGTCTCGTATGGCTGCGGCCGCGAAAGCGACTTATGTGCTCGCCGACCACACGAAGTTTTCAAAACGGACTCCGGTACCGATCCCAATAGCCTCGCCAATCGCTGGTCTCATTACCGATTACATGCCCAAAGGCGAAGTAGCCCCTGAGGCAGCTGCCCGGATCTGGCCTATTCGCATAGCTGGATCTAAACCATGACTATTTGTGGTTTATTGACTGATTTTGTGGTTTTATATAAAAGTCACTCATCCGCTTTATCCCGGCGGTCTGACGCGTGATCCCATCCTTTCAAAGAGGCTTTCGATGACGATTCCCTTTCGCGGTCCGGCCGGACAGGAAACAACCCCCTATCTTCTGACCCCCGGTCCTTTAACGACAACGCCCGCAGTTAAAGAAGCGATGCTGCGGGATTGGGGTTCATGGGACGCCGATTTACGCGCGGTTGTGGCTTCGATTCGCGCTGATCTTCTCGAGATTGCGGACGCCTCGCAGGGGTTCGAATGCGTATTGCTGCAGGGCTCAGGGTCTTACGGCGTTGAAGCGGCACTAGGCAGTTTTGCACCCAAAAACAAAAAGACATTGATGCTCACCAATGGTGCCTATGGTGAGCGCGCGATCAAAGCGATGTCTTATATGAATCGTGATTTTATTTCTTATGAAACAGATGAGCTAGAAGCACCTTCCGCTGAAGAAGTCGCCGCACTGTTAAAAGCCAATCCTGATGTCGGCGCAGTCTTTCTCGTCCAATGCGAAACGACAAGTGGCATTGTAAATCCTGTCGAAGACATCGCCGCCGTCGCGCAGAAAGCAGGATGCATTGTTATTCTTGATGCAATGTCGAGCTTTGGTGCGATGGATCTTTCGATGAAACGCATGGGTATCGACGTACTGATTTCTTCGGCGAATAAATGTATCGAAGGTGTGCCGGGCTTTACTTATATTCTCGCTCGTCGCGATTTGCTTGAAGCCTCGCAAGGCGTTTCGCATTCGCTCTCGCTCGATCTCTATGAGCAATGGGCTTATATGCAAAAAAGCGGACAATTCCGTTATACGCCGCCCACGCATATCTTAGTCGCCTTCGCTCAAGCGCTTGAACAACATAAGGCCGAAGGCGGTGCGCCGGGTCGTCTCGCGCGTTACAAAAAGACAGCTAAAGCAATGCGCGACGGTATGAGTCGTATCGGCTTATCACCGCTTCTGGGTGATAATGAAACCGGACCCATCATTCAGACTTTCGCAACACCGCGTGATCCGAATTTTGATTTCACGCGCTTTTATGAAGGCTTGAAACAACGCGGCTTTATTATCTATCCGGGTAAACTTACCAAGAAGCCGAGTTTCCGCGTTGGCAATATGGGCGCGCTTGATCACGAAGTGATGGCGATGCTCGTTGATGCAACAGAAGCGACGCTCAAAGCCATGAATGTTAAAGATCTCACACCGGCCGAGTAATAGACCATGACCAACAAACACCCTATCAGCGTCAACGGCCGGACTTATTCATGGCCGCAAAAGCCCCTCGTGGTGATTTGTCTCGACGGCTCGGAGCCCGCTTATACCGATGAAGCCCGCAAGCGGGGATTAATGCCGAACCTCGAGCGCGTAATTCAAAAAGGCGGCGAATATCGCGCGCATTCGGTTGTGCCAAGCTTCACCAATCCAAATAATCTATCGATCGCCACGGGCCGACCACCCGAAGTTCACGGTATCTGCGGTAATTATCTAATCGATCCTGACACGGGTCTCGAGACGATGATGAATGATCCAAAATGGCTGCGTGCACCAACAATCTTTGCTGAATTTCAAAAAGCAGGTGCACGGATCTTGATGGTTACAGCGAAAGACAAATTGCGTCTGCTTTTATCAAAAGGCCTTATCTATGACGGAAGCGCGATCGCCTTCTCGTCAGAGAAAGCAGACAAGGCGACGCATACAGAAAACGGAATCGATAATCCTTGCGCTCAATGGTCCATTGCTCTGCCTGATGTCTATTCAGCCGATCTTTCTGAATTTGTTTTTGCAGCGGGCGTAAAGCTCATCCCTGAATTCAAACCGGATATTACCTATCTTTCGACGACCGATTTCATTCAGCATAAATATGGCCCGACTGAAAAAGGCGCACTCGATTTCTATGCGATGTTTGATTCCTATGTCGGTCAACTTGATGCGCTCGGAGTCACACTAATCATCACGGCTGATCATGGTATGAATGATAAGCATCTCGCGAATGGTGAACCAGATGTTCTCTATCTACAAGATGATCTTGATGCGGCCTTTGGCGAAGGCAAAACCAAAGTGATTTTACCAATCACTGATCCCTATGTTGTGCATCATGGCGCTCTGGGATCCTATGCCGCGATTTACACTTATGATGCGGATCCCAAAGCTGTTGCGAAACATCTTGCGACCCTTGAAGGTATGGATGCGGTCTTAGAAAAAGCGGAAGCCTGCGCCCGCTTTGGTCTACCGCCGGATCGCACAGGTGATGTGATTGCCGTTTCGGGTGGAAAAAACAAAAGCAAAGTCATCGGCACATCGCGATCGAAACATGATCTCTCAGGCCTCGATGTGCCTTTACGTTCTCATGGCGGGTTGACCGAGCAAACGGTGCCCTTCTTCATCAATACGAAATCCGCAACGCTCCCCGGAGGTCTGCGTAATTTCGATGCCTATTTTGTCGGTTGTTCGGCTGCGGAGTAACTTATGAGCGAGATCATCAAAGGCGCGATGCGCATCGGTGGCAAAGAGGTTTCAACCGACGCCGTCGTTAATGTACATTATCCCTATACCAATGAAGTGATGGGCACCGTTCCGGCGGGACGCGCCGAGCATGCGCGCAAAGCATTTTCCATTGCCTCTAATTTCAAGCCAAAACTCACGCGCTATGAGCGACAAAAGATTCTCTTCCGCACAGCCGAACTAATCAACGCGCGCAAAGACACACTGTCACCTTTGATCACGCGCGAGCTCGGCATCTCATTGAAAGATTCGCTCTATGAATGTGGCCGCGCTTATGACGTGTTCATGCTCGCGGGCCAGCTTTCTATTCTGGATGACGGACAGATTTTCTCTTGCGATCTCACACCGCATGGAAAGCCAAGAAAGATTTACACGAAACGCGAGCCGGTTCGGGCAATCTCAGCGATTACGCCTTTCAATCACCCGCTCAACATGGTCTCTCATAAAATCGCACCGGCCATTGCCACGAATAATCGTGTTGTCTGCAAACCAACCGAACTCACGCCGCTTACCGCAATTGCGCTTGCCGATATTCTTTATGAAGCGGGACTGCCGCCTGAAATGTTCCAGGTCGTGACAGGCATGCCGAATGATATCGGCGATGAAATGGTAACCAATCCTGATATCGAGCTCATCACTTTCACTGGCGGTGTAACGGTCGGCAAACTGATTGCCACAAAAGCGGGCTATAGACGCGCAGCACTTGAGCTTGGTGGTAATGATCCTTTTATCATCTGCGATGATCTATCCGATAGCGATCTCGATAAAGCGGCGGAACTCGCCGTTGCTGGCGCAACAAGAAATTCAGGCCAGCGTTGCACGGCCGTGAAACGCATTCTCTGCATGGAGAAGGTCGCTGATGCATTCGTTGCAAAAGTGCTCGAGAAAGCGAAGAAGATCAAATTTGGTGACCCCATGAATCCGGATACCGATCTCGGTACCGTTGTGCATGAACAAGCTGCGGATTTGTTTGAACAGCGCGTGTTGAAGGCGGCGGAACAGGGCGCAAAGATTCTCTATCATCCGGAACGCAAGGGCGCTTTGTTGCCACCAATCACGATAGACTACGTGCCACATTCTTCAGAGCTGGTGATGGAAGAAACATTCGGGCCCATCGTGCCGATCGTGCGCGTACCGAATGATGTCGAGAAGGTGATTGAGATTTCAAATTCAACCGCCTTCGGCCTGTCTTCAGGCGTGTGCACAAACCGGCTCGATCGTATCACCGCCTTCATTGAAGGGTTGAATGTTGGCACCGTGAATATTTGGGAAGTGCCGGGCTACCGGATTGAGATGTCGCCCTTCGGCGGCATCAAAGATTCCGGCAATGGCGTCAAAGAAGGCGTGATGGAAGCGATGAAATTCTTCACCAATGTGAAGACCTATTCGCTTCCCTGGCCGGTCTAAAAGACGCGGGGCTCGCTTTAATCTCACGACCCATCGCTGGTCCAGCTTTGACAAACTGGCTCCATCATGCTCGTCTGGTCTCATTGCTGTAGAGCCAGAGGATCAAACGCGCGTGAACCGTCCCGAGCCCAAAGGCACGCCCGCGCAGCGGATCCTGAGCGGCGATGAGCCCATCATCTGGGAAGCGCTCTTCCGTAAATTCTCGCATGAGGGGCGCTCGCTTCAGGTCCAAATCCGGCAAATGATTGTGGCAGCCATCGAGGAGCGCCGCATTCCTCGTAATGCACGGATGCCCTCAAGTCGTGATCTGGCGACGCTACTGGGCGTCGCGCGCAACACCGTGGTGCTTGCCTATCAGCAGCTCGTCGATGAAGGCTTCCTCGAGAGCCGCGAGCGTAGCGGCTATTTCATCAAGGGCGCTGCCTCTGGACGGCCCAAGGAAACGGTCGAAGTGCGCGCGGATCATCCGGATGATCCGGATTGGACGAGCCGCTTTTCGATTAGGCCGTCAGCGCGGCGCAATATTGTGAAACCGCGCGAATGGTTACGTTACCCCTACCCGTTTCTCTATGGCCAATTTGATCCCGCCCTCTTTCCCACCAATGATTGGCGCGAATGCGCGCGCGGCGCGTTGAGCGTGCTCGAAATTCACAATTGGGCGCGCGATCTTGTCGATGGCGATGATCCGGAATTGATTGATCAATTGCGGCTTCATGTTTTGCCACGTAGGGGCATTTGGGCCAATCCGGATGAAATCATCGTCACGATTGGCGCGCAGCAAGCGCTCTATCTTCTCGCGCGGTTGTTACTATCACCGCAAACACGGATTGGCGTCGAGGATCCCGGCTATCCGGATGCACGCAATATTTTTGCAACCATGACGGATTTTGTTGAGCCTTATCCTGTCGACAATGATGGTCTCATTCTCTCGGATGATCTTAATCGCTGTGACTATCTTTATGTCACGCCTGGTCATCAATGTCCGACAACGGCAACAATGCCACTCCAGCGTCGCACGGATCTTTTGCAAAAAGCGGTCGATGAAGATTTTATTATCATCGAAGATGATTACGAAACCGAATTAACGCCCGATAGTCGTGAGACGCCGGCACTGAAGAGCTTCGATAATTCTGGTCGTGTTCTTTATGTCGGCTCACTTTCAAAAGTCCTCGCGCCGGGTTTGCGTCTTGGGTACATCATAGCCCCCGCCACAGTAATCCGTGAATTACGAGCCTTGCGGCGTTTGATGTTGCGTCATCCCCCATCAAACAATCAACGCGCGGCCGCGTTGTTTTTGGGTCTAGGTCATTACAAAGCGCATATGCGACGTCTCGGCGCGGCTTTGAACAAACGCGGTGAAATTTTGCGCGAGGCCCTACAAAAACATCTGCCTGAATTCCGCGTGAAGCTCGGTCCTGGCTTCTCAAGTTGTTGGCTCGAAGGGCCAACCGATCTCGATGCCACAAAACTTGCCGCTCAAGCAGAGAAAAAGGGCGTTCTCGTTGAAGCGGGTGATATTTTCTTCATACAGGATAATCCGCCCAAAAATTTTATTCGGTTAGGTTTTGCGTCTATCCCGCTTGAGCGGATAGAGCCCGGCATTGCCGCGCTGGCTGAAGCCTATCGAAATTCATAATCGGAAATGCCCATGCGCCTTATTCTTATTCTCAATGCCGGATCATCAAGTGTGAAATGCGCTTTGATGCAGATTGATGAGCAAGGCACAGCACATGATCTCGCGCGCGGTTCAATTGATGGACTCGGACAAAATGCCGAATTTTCAATGCGCTTTATGGATGGTCATCCGGCCATCAAAGAAGCGATGCCAGCGGGCTCGCAAATATCTCACAAAGAAGCCCTGTCTCTAATCCTCAATACGGTTGATCGTCTTTACGGATTATCGTCACTCGTCGCGGCGGGCCATCGAATAGTTCATGGCGGACCCGATTTTGTTAAACCCGTTCGTCTTAATCGCACGAATGTTGATGAGCTTAGAAAACTCATCCCCCTCGCGCCTTTACATCAACCGCATAATCTTGCGGCCGTGGACTCTTTGTTTGAACTTCTTCCAAATCTACCACAGGTCGGATGTTTCGATACCGCATTTCATGCAACCATGCCCGCGATCGCGCGCAATTTCGCCTTACCTAAAGCGCTTACAGCGAAGGGAATAAGGCGCTACGGCTTTCACGGCATTTCTTATAATTATATTGCGGAAGCCTTTGCCGCACGCGATCCTGAGCGCGCTAAAGGTCGGGTGATTGTCGCACATCTTGGTAATGGTGCATCACTCTGCGGCATGATTAATGGACAAAGCGTCGTGAACACGATGGGCTTTTCTGCGCTTGATGGCCTTATGATGGGAACGCGCGCGGGCACAATCGATCCTGCTGTTATTTTCTATCTGATGCGCGAAGAAAATATGAGCGCTGAGGCGGTTGAGAAAATGCTCTATAGTCAGTCAGGCTTGCTTGGCGTGTCTGGCCTATCCAATGATATGCGCACTTTACGAACAGCCGCTCCCGATAATTCTGATGCAAAGATGGCACTCGCGATGTTTACCTATCGCGTCATTCGCGAGATAGGATCAGTGGCTGCCGCAATGAATGGTGTTGATGCGCTCGTCTTTACGGCGGGTATTGGCGAAAATGATTCCGAGTTACGCGCCGATGTTATCAAGGGTATCGGCCATCTCGGATTTACATTGAAAACTGATGCCAATGAGCAGCGTGATTTTCAGATCAGCGCCTCGACACATCCGGCAGCGTTCGTTATGCCGACGAATGAAGAATCGCTCATCGCCCGCTCTACAATTACTCTTTTATAGTAAGTAATAAGGAACCACATTCATGACTCTGAAGGACCTGAAGCGCTATCCCGAAATGAGCGAACCACAATTGCGCCCGCGCTATTCGGGTGTGGCGACATTCTTCAGAACCCCGCTTGTCGACTCTCTTGCTGGTTTAGATATCGGCGTCATAGGTGTGCCCTTCGATGGTGGCGTGACAAACCGGACAGGCACGCGCCATGGTCCCCGCGCGGTTCGCGAGCAGACAACGCTGGTGCGTCGCGTCAATCAAGCAACCGGCATAACGCCCTTTGATCTTGTGAATGTGGCTGATTGCGGCGACGCGTTTCTTGAAGCGCCCTACGAATTGAACGGCGCTCATAAGGAAATCGAAGAGTATTTTGCCAAGTTTAAAACTGCGAATGTCACGACGTTAGGCGTGGGCGGGGATCATTCTATCTCCCTCCCCATTTTACGCGCCATAGCGAAAGATGGTCCTGTCGGTATGATTCATATCGATGCGCATTGCGACACTGGTGATGATTATCTCGGCTCCAAATTCCATCATGGCGCACCCTTCTCACGCGCGGTTGAAGAAGGTCTGCTTGATCCAAAGCGCGTGATTCAGATCGGTATTCGTGGCTCAATCAATCACAAGGATATGTGGAAGTTCAGCCATGATTCGGGCATGCGCGTCGTCTATATGGAAGAGTTGAATGATAAGGGTTGGCGCTGGGCTGCGGAGGAAGCGCGAAAAATTGCGGGCGACGGCAAAACCTATCTCTCTTTTGATATTGATTCTCTTGATCCCGTCTTTGCGCCGGGTACTGGCACACCAGAATCAGGGGGGATCACGATGATTGAAGCGCAGCGCATGAT
>RFXE01000280.1 GCA_009921785.1 Alphaproteobacteria bacterium | reverse complement strand
CAGTCTTATCGTCTCATTCAGCAGATCAAACCCATCGCGGTAATCGGCTTTGGCGGTTACCCCTCCGTGCCCCCGATTATCGGCGCAGTGCTTAATGGCATTCCGACATTCATTCACGAGCAAAATGGCGTGATGGGTCGCGCTAATCTTTTTGTCGGACGCTTTGTAAAAGCTATTGCGACAGGTTTTGAACGTCCTAAAAAACTCTCGCAGGCGCTAGCGGCAAAATCTCATTATGTTGGCAATCCCATCCGCCCGCTCGTGCGCGAGGCGATGAAAATTGAATATCCGGCATGCGGGCCGCAGAGTGAATTTCATCTTCTGGTGACCGGCGGCAGCCAAGGCGCGCGGATCATGAGTTCAGTCGTGCCGGAAGCGATTGCGCTCCTACCTGCTGAGATCAAAGCGCGGATGCGCATCACCCATCAGGCGCGCGGTGATGATCTTGAAACCGCAAAACGTCTTTATAATGTCGCGGGTGTATCCGCTGATATTCGCGCGTTCTTTGATGATCTCCCGATGCGAATTGCGCAAGCGCATCTTGTCATTGGACGGGCAGGGGCATCCACCATTGCCGAGCTTGCGGCAATCGGCCGACCGTCAATTCTTGTGCCCTTGCCGGGTTCGCTTGATCAGGATCAAGTGGCAAATGCGGAGAGCTTGGCAAAACGTGGTGCGGCTATTGTGATTCCTCAGAAAGAGTTCACTCCTCAGGCTCTTACTAAAACGCTTTCGCAATTGATTGCGGATCCGGATCGATTGACCGACTCAAGTCGAGCGGCCAAAAGCGCGGGCATTGCAGATGCGGCGGCGCGATTCGCCGCGTTGATTGGTAAAGAAATCGGACTGAATTTTTCGAGCGGGATAACCTCATGAAACTTCCCACCGAGCTGGGTGCCATTCACTTTATCGGGATTGGTGGTATCGGCATGTCCGGTATTGCCGAAGTGCTACATAATCTTGGCTATCGCGTGCAAGGCTCGGACGCGAGTGACAATGCCAATGTGAAACGCTTACGTGATAAAGGCATTACCGTTTTCGTTGGCCATGATGCGCGTAATGTGGGCGATGCGGAAGTGCTTGTCGTCTCGACCGCGATCCAGCGTGATAATCCAGAATTGATGGCGGCTCGTGAGCGGCGCATTCCGGTTGTGCGACGCGCGGAAATGCTTGCGGAATTGATGCGGCTAAAAACCTGCGTCGCCATTGCCGGTACGCATGGTAAAACAACGACAACTTCGCTAGTGGCCACTCTCCTTGTTGCCGGTCAATTCGATCCGACAGTGATCAATGGCGGCATCATCAATGCCTATGGTACCAATGCGCGTCTTGGCGATGGCGAATGGATGGTTGTTGAAGCTGACGAGTCCGATGGTACATTTTTAAAACTACCCGCGGATGTCGCCATAGTTACTAATATTGACCCTGAACATCTCGATCATTTCAAAACATTCGATGCGATCAAAGAAGCGTTCCGCACTTTTGTCGAAAATCTGCCTTTCTATGGTTTTGCGGTGATGTGCCTTGATCATCCAACCGTGCAGGAGCTGGTCGGCCGGATCGAAGATCGTCGTGTCATCACTTATGGTGAAAATCCGCAGGCCGATGTGCGGTTGATGGATATTGATCTCTCTGGTGGACGTTCGCGTTTTTCAGTCGCCATTCGGGATCGCAAGACAAAGGCCTTGACTGTTATCGACGGTCTCGAATTGCCGATGCCCGGCCATCATAATGCGTTGAATGCCACAGCGGCGATTGCAGTGGCCTTTCATTTGGGCATGTCACCGGAAGCGATCCGCGCAGGCCTAAAAACATTTGGCGGTGTAAAGCGGCGCTTCACCAAAACCGGTGAATGGCATGGCGCACAGATTTTTGATGATTATGGCCATCATCCGGTAGAAATTGCTGCGGTGTTGAAGGCGGCGCGTGCCTCGACATCCGGCAAAGTGATCGCGATTGTTCAACCTCATCGCTATACAAGATTGGCGTCTTTGTTTGACCAATTCTCGACCTGCTTTAACGACGCGGATTATGTGGTCGTAGCTGATACTTATGCGGCAGGCGAGCAGCCGATTGCGGGCGCTGATCGTGACTCTCTCGTCGCCGGATTAAAAGCGCATGGTCATCGTAACGTCATCGCACTTCCTGATGCCGCTTCGCTCGCGCGGCTCGTCAAACCTTTGGCGGCAAACGGCGATTATGTCATCTGCCTTGGGGCCGGAAATATTACACAATGGGCTTATGCGTTGCCGGGTGAATTGGCGACGCTTGAAAAGCAAGGCGCGTGATGGATTTACGCGCGGTTGATTTTTCTTCTCTCAAAGGGGCGATTCACTTCGATGCGCCTCTTGCACCTTTGTCATGGTTTCGTGTGGGTGGTCCTGCCGATCTTCTTTTCACGCCGGAGAATGAAGACGATCTTGTCTCGTTTTTGAAACTCTTGCCGCGCTCGGTGCCTCTCTATGTGATTGGGCTTGGTTCAAATCTTTTGGTGCGCGATGGCGGTATACGCGGTGCCGTGATCCGGCTCGGTAAAGCCTTTCAAACCATCACGATTGAAGCCGATCATCATATTCGTGC
>RFXE01000279.1 GCA_009921785.1 Alphaproteobacteria bacterium | reverse complement strand
AACAGATAGTCCCAATCCCGCGACAATCGCTTGATTGATTGATTCGATGACACGACCGGCTGCAATCAAAAGCGCAATACGCCTTGCAAGGGCTGATAATTTTTCAGCCTGACGATCGCTTAGATCGAGTACACGCCATTCAGGCTTTGCGGTGGCAAGGACACCCCCGGCAAGACTGCTGATAAAGCTGATAAAAACAACAGCGCGTAGAAAAGCGACCATCACGGGCTCAACGCGATTGGGCAACAAGGCTGCGCCGTCAATCGCTTGTTCGATGGCAGAGATGCCAAAGAACGGAATAACAAACCCAATGACACCAACAGCAACCGCACGTAACGCGCGTTGCAGTCGTGTCGGATTGCCGAAGCGCGTTGAGCGCTCGATCATCGCCAAGACGTAACGTCGCGCCGAGATTGTTGCGAAAGCCGTTAACCCAAGACCAAGGGCAATCAAAAACCCGCCGAGCAAACCGGCGCGCGCAACAGCGCGTTCGATTGTATCGCGCGCGACGATGCCGAGCGCTCGTAAATCATGCGTGAAATTAAGGCCTATATCAGACCATAGACCGGGAGAGAGCACGCTCGCCGATTGAGAAAAAAGTTGCTGGGTAAAGAGAGCGCGTCTTTTATCTGAAATCGCGGTTTGCAATTGATCCGCTTGAACCGACAGAGTCCGGGCGAGCTTTACAGTGTCGTCAAATTCTTTAAGCGCCTTTTCACGGTCCTCGCGCTCTTTTGAAATATCAGGACTCTCGGGTGGCGCCTTCTCATCAGGCTTCGGACCGAGTTCTTTTAACCGTGAGCGAATGGCTTCCGCGCGCGGCGATTGTTCATCGGAGATTGTTTTGACCGATTGCGCAATGGCTTCAACCCGCGACCGATTCTCCTGAAGCGCACCATCTCCAAAGGGGCGGGAATTAATACCCGCTTCAATCGCATCAAGTTCAAGCCGTAAAGCATCAAGTTGCGCGCGAATATTGGTTTGGTCCTGCGCGTTAGCAAAGGACGACCACGACAAAAATAGAAAGGCGATGAAAAGCAGAGCGAAGCTCTTACCCTGCCGACGAAGATCCCATGACATGTTCATAGAAAGATGTGCCCTCCGCTTTTCAGCCGAATCATCGGACAAGCGCCAACGGAAGGTCTCCGTAACGCGAAAGTTACGCGCACGCAAAGGCGGATGATCACGCGATATACGAATTAGCGCGTTGGCTGGCGAGGCGTTCAGCCTTTTTTCTTCGCGCGCTCGACGCCTTCGAGAATCAAACGGCGCGCTTCTGCGGCATCGCCCCAGCGCACGATCTTGACCCATTTACCCGGCTCAAGATCTTTGTAATGGGCAAAAAAATGTTCAATCTGATGAATCGTGATCTCGGGGAGATCGGTATAATTCATTACCTTCTCATAACGCTTAGTGAGCTTAGCACTCGGAACCGCTACGATTTTTTCATCGCCGCCGGATTCGTCTTCCATCACAAGCACGCCCACGGGACGAACGCTCATGATGGCGCCAGGAATGATTGCGCGCGTATTGGCGACAATCACGTCGCACGGGTCACCATCATCCGAGAGCGTATGCGGAATGAAGCCGTAATTTCCGGGATAGCGCATCGACGTATAGAGAAAGCGATCGACCACAAGCGCGCCCGCCTCTTTATCGATTTCATATTTGATAGGCTCGCCGCCAATCGGAACCTCAATCACAACATTGACATCATCGGGGGCATTTTTTCCGATCGAGATGGCTTTGAGATTCATCAGCGTTCTACCTTAAGTACGAAATGTGAGGGCAATATGAAGCCTTGGTAGAGGCTCGAGCGCGACAGGACAAGAACGACTTTCGGGGAACAGTGACGCAGTTGTCCTCCATCAAACGGTCATATTGCTTTGACAGGAGATAAGACGCTCTCCATAGTCCGCGCACCCATGAATGAACACGTTAAACTTCCCCCGAAAAGCCGAAACCCCTATTATCAGGGGCCTGTAAGCGACCATTTTGATGGTGAGCATTTCTTCAACCCGGGGCGGCGGTGGGGAAAATCCGCAGGCGATCTCCTACGCTGGATGATGGAGCGGAAGCCAGAGCGTTGGCCGCCCTCACATCCAAGCCCCTTCTCCGATGTCCCACCGCATCGTGTTCCCGGCCGCGATATCCGGCTGTCTTTTGTGGGGCACGCGAGTTTTCTTCTGCAAACGGGCGGTCTCAATATTCTGATTGACCCTGTTTGGTCGGATCGCGTGTCACCTATTCGTTTTGCTGGTCCAAAACGCGTTAATCCGCCGGGCATTCCGTTTGAGAAACTCCCACCGATCGATGTGGTGCTCGTTTCGCACAATCATTACGACCACCTTGATGTGCCAACATTGCGCCGCCTCCATGCGGTGCATGCACCCCGCATTGTGACACCGCTCGGCAATGACACGATCATCCGCCAAGCGCACGCGGGCATCCGTGCCGAAGCGCATGACTGGGGGGCGCGCGTTGAGCTCGCGCCGGGGATCGCTGTGCATTTCGAGGAAGCCTATCACTGGTCCGCACGTGGAATACGCGATCGCTTACGCGCATTATGGGCGGCTTTTGT
>RFXE01000278.1 GCA_009921785.1 Alphaproteobacteria bacterium | reverse complement strand
ACCGCTCCCGCCGATGCTGATGTTCGACCGCATTGCCGAAGTGTCCGAAACAGGCGGCGAATTTGGCAAGGGCCTCATTCGTGCGGAATTTGCGATTAAGCCTGACCTTTGGTTTTTTCCGTGCCATTTCCAAGGCGATCCCGTCATGCCGGGCTGCCTTGGTCTCGACGCGCTTTGGCAGTTGTGCGGCTTCTATCTCGGCTGGCTCGGTGCAGAAGGTCGCGGACGCGCCTTGGGCGTGGGTGAAGTGAAATTTATCGATCAAGTGCTGCCAAGCGTGAAGCAAGTGGTCTATTCGGTGAATTTGAAACGTGTGTTCCGGTCAAAGCTTGTTCTCGGTATTGCCGATGGTTATCTCGAAGCTGACGGACGCCGGATTTATGAGGCGCATGATCTGCGCGTCGGATTGTTCAAAACAGCGTAAAGACGCACAAATCCTATGACTAAGCGAGGGCCGGATTGAATCTGCATATCCGGTCGTCATGAAGGAGATGAGTATGAGACGCGTTGTCGTCACAGGTATGGGGATCGTGTCCTCAATCGGCAATAACACGCAAGAAGTTATGGCTTCGCTTTACGAAGCCCGGTCAGGCATTGTGCGTGCCGATAGCTATAGCGAACTCGGTTTCCGCTGCCAGGTTCATGGCGCGCCGACACTTGATCCGGCTGAAATCGTTGATCGCCGCGCGATGCGTTTTCACGCCACCGGTACCGCATGGAATCATGTCGCAATGGATCAGGCGATCCTTGATTCAGGCTTGGAAGACAAAGATATTTCAAACGAGCGTACGGGCATCATTATGGGTTCGGGCGGTCCGTCGACAAAGGCGATTGTCGAAGCTGCTGACATTACTCGTAAATCGGGCGGGCCGAAGCGCATTGGACCCTTTGCTGTGCCGAAAGCGATGTGCTCAACAGCATCAGCAACGCTTGCGACATGGTTTAAAATCAAGGGCGTGAATTATTCGATCTCGTCGGCTTGCGCCACCTCGAACCATTGCATCGGCAATGCCTATGAGATGATTCAATATGGCAAGCAGGACGTGATGTTCGCGGGCGGTTGCGAAGAGCTTGATTGGACATTGTCTGAGCTCTTTGATGCGATGGGTGCAATGTCATCGAAATATAATGACACGCCAAGCACAGCATCGCGTGCCTATGACAAAAACCGTGATGGTTTTGTGATTGCCGGTGGTGCAGGTGTTCTTGTTCTCGAAGAACTCGAGCACGCCAAAGCACGCGGCGCGCGGATTTATGCTGAAGTGGTTGGCTATGGCGCGACATCTGATGGTCACGATATGGTTGCGCCCTCAGGTGAAGGCGCTGTGCGTTGCATGCGTCAAGCACTTTCGACCGTGAGTGTTCCGATTGATTACATTAATCCGCACGCTACATCGACACCGGTGGGCGATGCGAAAGAGATTGAAGCGATCCGCGAAGTATTCGGTTCGAAATGCCCGCCGATTTCAGCCACGAAGTCATTGACGGGTCACTCACTCGGCGCGACCGGTGTGCAGGAAGCGATCTATTCGCTTCTCATGATGAATAACGGATTCATTTGCGAGAGCGCGAATATTGAAGAGATCGATCCCGATTTTGCCGATATGCCGATTGTTCGTAAGCGGATCGACAATGCCAAAATCAATGCGGTTCTCTCCAATTCATTCGGATTTGGCGGAACCAATGCCACGATCATCATGAAGCGGCTTGAGGCCTAAGCGGTCGCGATTGCCACGAAAGGGAGAGCAGATTCATGAGTGGATTGATGAAGGGCAAACGCGGTCTCGTGATGGGCGTTGCCAATGATCATTCGATTGCGTGGGGCATTGCCAAGACCTTGGCCGATCACGGCGCGGAATTGGCTTTTACCTATCAAGGCGACTCGTTGAAAAAGCGCGTCGAGCCGCTCGCTGCTGAAGCCAACTCAACATTTCTCTTGCCTTGTGACGTTGAAGATCTTGCCTCGGTCGATAGAGTCTTCGACGAGATCAAGGCAAAATGGGGCACATTTGATTTCTTGGTTCATGCGATTGCCTTTTCTGACAAGTCGGAATTGAAGGGCCGCTTTGCTGATACAACGCGCGAAAATTTTTCGCGTACAATGTTGATCTCCTGTTTCTCTTTCGTTGAAATTGCAAAACGTGCAGCACCGCTGATGACGGCTGGTGGTTCAATGGTTACTCTCACTTATGGTGGTGCGACGCGTGTGATGCCCAATTACAATGTCATGGGTGTTGCAAAGGCAGCGCTTGAAGCATCTGTGCGTTATCTCGCGGGCGATTTTGGTCCCGACAATATCCGCGTCAATGCAATCTCTGCGGGTCCCGTTCGTACGCTTGCTGGTGCGGGCATTGCGGATGCCCGTTTGATGTTCAACTATCAAAAACGTCATGCGCCGTTGCGTCGCACCGTCTCGATAGAAGAAATCGGTGGTTCAGCACTTTATCTTCTGTCGGATCTCTCAACCGGTGTGACGGGCGAAGTTCACTTTGTTGATTCCGGATATAGCATCATCTCGATGCCGCATCCTGAAGCGTTGAAGACTGTCGATGATGCCGAGACCGCTGCTGAAGCGCGTTTAGCTGGTCGCGCAGCGGAGTAATGTGATGA
>RFXE01000277.1 GCA_009921785.1 Alphaproteobacteria bacterium | reverse complement strand
ATACCGGCTGACATCGGCGGCAGACCCTCTTCAAAAGCAATCATGCTTTCGGAGAGTATTTCGCGAAGGCTTGTCAAAGGCGGCTTGCCGCAAGGCGTGTAATTATCGCGATCAAGTAGCGCGTTGCGGTTCATCTCCGCTTCGCCATCACGGCACCGCCAAATAAGATCAGGCTTTAAACCGATGATTGAATAACGGCCACGCGTTGAGCCGCCTTCAACACTTTCAAGCAGGATCGCATGGCGCCGATCACCCGATGTCAATTTCAAAAAGGCTGAGACGGGGGTTTCAAGGTCGCCCACAAGTGTTTTGCGGATGAGTTGCGGCTCACCGTCTAGGTAATGTTCTTCGAATTTATGAAATTCGGGGAAAGTGACCATTGCCTGTTCAGTTCAACCCTAGCGCCATTGCACGGACTGTTTCGTTAATTGTTACGCCAAGATCCTGCTGCGTGCGAAGCACATAGGCATTGGCATAATCATCGGCGAGGGAGCGTTGCATTTGATTGGCAATGCGGCCCGCATCAGCCAAGGCAGTTGCAGCCTCAGAGAGGGATGCTGCTTCGACGCTCAGAATAATACGTTCATCAGGATTGGTACCGATCGCCGATGTCGTTTCCTTTACAGGAACGGCGAATGCCGCGGCAACGGCCTGCTGCGACAAGGCCTCGCTCTGTGCCGAACGCTTCAATCCAGAGGCTTCTTTCGCTTCGAGGCTTAACTCGGTAGCAAGTGCTTGTAGTGACTTGCCAGCCTTTACCGCTTGGACGATTTCATCCGCCTTGGCTTGCATACGCTTGGCGAGATCGTCTTCGCGCCAGGCTTTGACTACTTTGTCTTTTGCTTCTTCGAATGTGCGATCGCGCGGTTGCGTTATGCTCGTCACATCAAACCATATATAGCCGCCTGAACGTAATGCTACGGCTTCGTTATCCACGCCGACATCGGAGCTAAATACCGCGTTTACGAGCGCGGTCTGCCCGTCAAGCGCGGTGACAGCATTACCATCGGGAGAAAGACCCAAGCGGTCGGCACCATCAACGGTCATAAGATCAAGTTTATTCTCTTTCGCAATCTCAATAAGGGGCTTTGCCGCCGCGCGCTGATCTTCAATTTTATCATGCAGATCGCGGAGATCGGACTTCGCTTTTTCCGTTGCCAATTTAATACGGATTGAATCGGAAACAGTCTCATAGGCTTGCGTCGAGCCCACAACGATGTCGTTAACGGTCACAATGACAAAACCGAATTGTCCCTTGATGACGTCGCTCACTTTGCCTTTTTCAAGTGCAAAAGCGGCGTCCGCAACCGCCTTATCGGCAATAGCGCGTTTTTCAATCACACCGAGATCTGTATCGGCAGCTGATAGCTTCCGCTCACCAACGATATCGTCGAAAGATGATCCCGCCGCCAATTTGTCGGCTGCCGCTTTCGCTTCATCTTCTTTCGGGAAAATAATCTGTCGGACCGCGCGCTTTTCAGGCGTTGAATAGACAGTCTCGCGATCAGCGTCATAACGCGCTTTCACATCCGCTTCGGGAACTGCTGCAGGATCAGCGCGTTTTGCCGGATCAAGAGATGTGAAAACAAATTTGCGATATTCAGGTGCTTTGAAATTTGCTTTGTTCTCTTCAAAATATTTTGTCAGCGTCGCGTCGTCGGGCGTCGGAGAGTCACCAATGAGCGCTTTTGTGATCACAAAATAGCTCACGCGACGTTCTTCATTCGTGAAGCGGCTCAAGGCGTCGGTCACAAGTGCTGGTGGTGAGGCAAGCCCCGAGATACCCTGGACGATATGCTGCCGCAGATCAACGGCGCGTTGCTCAATAACAAATCCGGCTTCCGTGTAGCCGGACGCCCGCAGCGCTTCGTTAAATCGCGCGCGATCAAATTTGCCATCAGCACCTAAGAAATTGGGATCGCTTAAAAGCGCGTTAGCGATAGCCGTATCAGATAGACCGAGTTTCATCGAGCGCGCACGATCATTTAATGCGGCTTCAGCGATCATGCGTTGAAGCACTTCACGGTCGAGGCCAAAAGCAATAGCACGATCGGCAGTAATATTCTGCCCATAACGGCGCGAGAGTGTCTGCAGCTCTGCTTGGAAGGCTTGCTTATAGGCTTGCGCGTCGATTTCGGTGCTGCCCACTTTGGCAATCGTCTTCATGCCATAGCCGCGGAAAATATCGCCGATACCCCATAGCGCGAAGCTGAAGATCAGGAAGCCGAACATGATCGTGATGATGATGCGGCCGATCCAGCTTTGACCTGCCTTGCGAAGTCCGTCCATCATGATGTCAGTTCCTGTGCCTTTTTTGGTTTTCATCGGCTCACAATGCCGACCAGCGCGCCATACTAGGGAGGCAACGCCCGGCCCGCAATCGGGAGCGACTTGGCAAAGCCTGTTTACCGGCAATATGCAAGCAAAACAGTGGTTCAAGGGTTTCTTTTTAGGACAATTTATGTCTTTCTCCGGCCGAATTTCGCTTTTGCTTCAGAAAGAACCTGAGATGTCCTTGAAAAATCGCCCCCTTGTCGTCGGCAATTGGAAAATGAATGGCTCGCGCGCGTCGCTCACAGAATTGGCGGCGATGGGTAAGGGGTTTGATGG
>RFXE01000276.1 GCA_009921785.1 Alphaproteobacteria bacterium | reverse complement strand
AGCGTGTTGAAGAGCGCGTTTTGCCAATGAAAGAATTAAAAACCGTGTATGCACGTTCTGGCGAAAGTCAGAAGGGTTCAAGTGAAGTCAGTGAAGATACAATCGGTTCGATTCAATTCGAATTTATCGATTGGCAGCATCGTCGTCCTGCTCACCTTATTATGGAAGAAATCCGCACCAATACAGCGGATATTGCGGGTGTGTCGATTGAAGTGACGGCACCGAAGGGCGGCCCTCCAACCGGTAAGGCCATTCAGGTTCAGCTCTCGGCGATTGATCCGGCCTATCTCATTCCTGCGGCAAAAAAAGTTGCGACAGCTCTCGAAGCTGTTCCCGATGTGCGCGATCTCGATAATGGTCTTGCTCTGCCCGGCATCGACTGGACGATCAATGTCGATAAAGCGGAAGCAGCAAAATATGGTGCGAGTGCTACGAGTGTCGGTGCTGCGCTGCAGCTTGTTACAAATGGCGTGAAAATTTCAGAATATCGTCCGAATGATACGGATAAGTCCGTCGATCTCATTCTGCGTTTTCCGGAAGACAAGCGTACCTTGGATGACATCGAAGAATTGCGCATCAATACACAAGCGGGCTCGGTGCCAATTGGCAATTTCGTTACCCGCACGCCAGCCGCGTGATTACGGTGTCTGCTAACGTGACCGAAGGTGTGCAATCAGCCATTGTGCAGCAAAAGGTGATTGATACGCTGTCAAAACTCGATCTAGGACCGGGTGTGACCTTCAAGCTCAAAGGCGAAGATGAAGAGCGCGCCAAAGCCGGCGCCTTCTTGTCGAAGGCGTTCGGCACAGCGATGTTCCTGATCTTTGCGATTCTGCTTGCCCAGTTCAACAAATTTACGAGTGTGTTGCTCGTCTTGTCAGCGGTGGTTCTTTCTACCATTGGCGTTTTATTGGGCCTCATGATCATGGGACAATCATTCGGCGTCGTGATGACCGGTATCGGTATTATCGCAAATGCGGGCGTCATCGTGAACAATAACATCGTTCTGATCGATACCTATGATCGATTGCGGCACGAAGGGATGAATGCCTATGATGCGATTATCGAGACCTGCCGCGAACGCGCGCGACCGGTTGTCTTGACGGCGGTCACGGCTATTCTCGGTGTGTTGGCAATTGCTTTCGGTATCAATCTCGATTTTGTCAATCGTGATATCGCGATCGGCGCGCCATCTACACAATGGTGGACGCATTTGTCGGCCGCGATTGTGTTCGGTCTCGGCTTTGCCACCATTCTGACATTGGTCGTGACTCCCGCGGCGTTGATGATGATTGCCAATCTATCGCAATCACGGCAGCGCCGCCGCGAAGCCCGTGCGGCGAAGAGAGAAGCAAAGCGTCTTGCGAAAGCGGGCGCATCTTCACTCGCACCTACACCCGCTGAATAAGGATAGTGTTATGGTGCGCGATGCAGGTCTGCTTGCGATTTTAAAGTCAGTACCGGTTATTCCGGTGCTTACCGTTAATGGTCCTGATGATGCGGTACCGCTTGCGCGTGCGCTTGTTGAGGGCGGTCTATCGGTCCTCGAAGTAACATTGCGGACCGAAGGTGCTTTGAAAGCGATTGAAGCCATCAAACATGCTGTGCCCGATGCAATACTCGGTGCAGGTACGGTGTTGTCACTCAGTCAGGTTGAAGAAGCGCGGTCTGCGGGATCAAGCTTTCTTGTCAGCCCCGGTTCAACCGTGAAACTCGCTGAAGCGGCTGCTCATCAGGGCATTCCGCTTTTGCCGGGCGTTGCGACAGCCAGTGAAGCCATGGCGATGGCTGAAATGGGTCATCATCTCTTGAAATTTTTCCCAGCTGAACCCGCAGGCGGTGTAGCCTATCTCAAGTCACTCAGTGCACCTTTACCGCATCTGATGTTCTGCCCGTATCTCGCCCTTTCCAATGTTATTTGCGTTGGGGGCTCATGGGTAACGCCAGCTGACGCTGTGAAAGCGGGCGATTGGGCGCGCATCACCGCGCTTGCAAAAGACTGCGCATTGCTAAGGTAATTAGAGCCGTCATTGCGAGGAGACCCGAAGGGTCGACGTGGCAATCCAGACTCTTTCGGAATCATCAACTGGATTGCTTCGCATTCGCTCGCAATGACGAGTTACTTACTTCTGTGCGTGTTCGTTCAAAAACGTCTCGATCCGCTCCAGCGCACGCAGAATATTCTCGGTTGAGTTGGCATAAGAGAGGCGAATAAAGCCCTCACCATACACGCCGAAATCAGGACCGCCGATGGTCGCTACGCCTGCTTCTTCCAAAAGTGCGGAGGCCAAAGGCTTTGCGCGCCAACCGGTTTTTGAAATATTCGGAAACGCATAAAACGCACCCTTCGGCGTTGCCGCAGAAACATTGGGCAATTTGTTTAAGCCTTCCACCACCACTTTGCGACGGCGGTCAAATTCTGCGACCATTTTATGCACGTCATCTTGCGGGCCGGTGAGCGCTTCAAGCCCTGCATATTGCGCGGAGGCATTCACACAGGAAAATGAATTCACTGCGAGCTTGCGCGCCGCATCATAAAGTGGCTTCGGCCACACGGAATAACCCATGCGCCAACCGGTCATCGCATAGGTTTTCGACCAGCCATCCAGC
>RFXE01000275.1 GCA_009921785.1 Alphaproteobacteria bacterium | reverse complement strand
GGTATTCTCTATTTTGATACATTCCCCGATACTGCGGGAATTGATCCGGTCGCCGAATGCGAAACGAATATCGCAGCCACGGAATCGATGAAGAAAATCGCTAATCGTCTGGCTGACCACCCTGAACTCGCTGAGGCTATTCGCCGACAGGATTCAGCAAAGAGCATGGCGATTGTGCAAAAGGCTCTCTTTGGACATCTCGCACCTTAACGAAGAAGTGATTACCTCATGACCTCATCACTCTCGGCCCTTGGTCAACAAGCACTTCATGAATTGAGCGATGTGTTCAAAAACGTCAAAGACAATGCGACTGATGACTTGATCGAAGCCATTCTATCCGCGCGACATATCGCTGTTTATGGCTGCGGACGCGAAGGCTTGGCGATCAAGGGCTTTGCGATGCGATTGTTCCATCTCGGTCTTGATGTGCATGTGTTAGGCGATATGACGGTCCCACATTTCGGCAAAGGTGATCTGTTGATTGTGACATCCGGCACGGGCCACCTCAATTCGGGCGAGGCCTTTATCAATGTCGCGCGCGCGGATGGTGCTCGCATCGCCGTGATCACATCACAGCCAGGGTCTTCGACGCCCAAAATGGCCGATATTCTGACAGTCATTCCAGCACAAACCATGGCGAATGATCAAAGCGCAAAGGCGGCTGTTCTGCCTATGGGATCAATGTTTGAAATCGCCGAAACAATTTTATTCGAGCTCATGATATTGCGTCTTCGCGAGAGGCTCGGTGAGACCGCCGACACGATGCGTGCGCGTCATACGAATTTGGAATGAGCGCGCCTGACTGGCTCCTCATGGATCGGCCAACTGGGTCTCTGGCAAAAGTAGAAAAGTCCGTATAGGAACGCGCAGTTATTTTTTCGATTCCAATAAAAAGGGTGGAGTTGTCCCATGTCCGCAGCACTCAAAGATCTTTTGAAAGACAAAAGCCTCTTCCGCGAGGAGGCCTATATTGCAGGCCGTTGGGTCGGGTCCGCCGAAAAGATCAATGTGACAAATCCCGCTAATGGCCAAGTGATTGGCACTATTCCCGCTTTGGGTCGCGCCGAAACTTTGGAGGCGATCAAAGCCGCCGAATCCGCGCAGAAAACATGGGCGGCAACGCCAGCAAAACAGCGCGGACAAATTCTACGCCGTTGGTTCGAATTGATGATGGAAAATCAAGACGACCTCGGCCGCATCATGACTGCCGAACAGGGTAAACCTCTTCCCGAAGCAAAAGGCGAAGTGGCTTATGGCGCGAGCTTTGTCGAATTTTTTGCGGAAGAAGCACGCCGCATTTATGGCGAGACAATTCCCTCACCGTGGCCGAATGCGCGGATCGTAGCGATTAAACAACCGGTCGGTGTGGTTGCAGCGATTACGCCTTGGAATTTTCCGAATGCGATGATTACGCGTAAAGCCGGGCCTGCGCTTGCTGCGGGCTGCGCCTTTGTTGTGAAGCCTTCAGAAGAGACGCCCTACTCCGCTCTTGCTCTTGCTGAACTTGCAGAACGTGCCGGACTTCCGAAAGGCGTATTCTCCGTTGTCACCGGACATGCCAAGGAAATCGGCGGCGAGATGACGTCAAATCCAATCGTGCGTGCGCTCTCTTTCACGGGATCGACAGCAGTCGGCAAATTGCTTATGGCGCAATGCGCAACGACAGTGAAAAAAGTTGGTCTCGAACTTGGCGGCAATGCGCCCTTCATCGTGTTTGATGATGCGGATCTCGATGCGGCCGTTGCCGGCGCCATGGCTTCAAAATATCGCAATGCGGGCCAAACCTGCGTTTGCGCCAACCGCTTAATCATTCAAGATGGTATCTATGATGCGTTTGCCGAGAAGCTTGCGAAGGCTGTTGCAACACTCAAAGTCGGCGATGGCTTTGGAGAGGGCGTGACAACAGGTCCGCTGATCAACGCGAAGGCGATCGCAAAAGTTGAGGATCATATTGCGGACGCCTTGAAGAAAGGCGGCAAAGTGGTCACAGGCGGCAAGCGACACGCACTCGGCGGATCATTTTTTGAACCAACTGTCATTCGCGATGTCACCGCTGATATGCTGATTGCACGTGAAGAAACATTCGGTCCCGTAGCACCACTCTTCCGGTTCAAGTCGGAAGAGGAGGCCATTCACATGGCGAATGATACGGAATTCGGACTCGCTTGCTATTTCTACACGCGTGATATTGGTCGTGTGTGGCGCGTCGGTGAAGCGCTTGAATATGGCATTGTCGGTATCAATGAAGGTATCATCTCGACGGCGGAAGCGCCTTTTGGTGGTGTCAAAGAATCCGGCATTGGCCGCGAAGGATCGCTTCATGGCATCGAAGAATATACCGAGATCAAGTATATGCTGATGGGCGGTTTGGGGAAGTAATAAGCTTAGGTAGTAGGTAGTAGGTAGTAGGTAGTAGGAAGTGGATTATTCTTTTGCCTAAGACCTAAGACCTAAGACCTATGACCTCACTTCTCCACAAACGCCTTCTCGACAACATAGCTCGCCGGCGTGCCGCTTGAGCCTTCTTCAAAGCCACGCGCTTTGAGAATAGTTGTCAGGTCAATATTCAAACCATGCGATCCGCAAATCATGATGCGGTCATCTTGCGGATTGAGTGACGGCAAGCC
>RFXE01000274.1 GCA_009921785.1 Alphaproteobacteria bacterium | reverse complement strand
GATCTCGATTGGCGCGGTATGGATATTGTTGAAGTGGCCCCCGCCTATGATCATGCTGATATCACCGCCATTGCGGCGTCAACTGTCGTGCAACATTATCTACAAGGTTTGGCACAGCGGCATAAATAAAGAACGATCGCTCACAAGCGATCGCGCAAAGCATACCATGTCATTGCCAAAGCGAGCGTTGGCGTGCGGAACATTCGGCCGCCAGGAAAAGGTGGCGCAGGCAATTTTGAGAATACATCGAAGCGTGTGCTCTCGCCCGCGATGGCCTCAGCCAATAGTTTTCCGGCAAATGTCGCTGTACCAACGCCCTGCCCCGAATAACCACATGCCGTGTAAAGGCCGCGCCGCAAGCGCCGCAAATAGGGCAGACGCTTCATGGTAACGGCCAATGTGCCGCCCCACGCATAATCAATTTTTACATCCGACAGTTGCGGATAAAGTTTGAGCATATGCGGACGGACAAAGGCTTTGATGTCTTTTGGAAAGGCCTGGCCATAAGTCTCACCGCCGCCAAATAATAGACGATTATCTTTTGTGAGACGCCAATAATAAACAACAAAGCGCGAATCTGCTGCTGCTTCGCGGTTAGGAATAAGCTTGTCACCGCGCGCGCCCAGCGGTTCGGTTGTGAGTACGAAATTATGCAAGGGCATGACACGCGATTCCGTGTCAACATCAATTCCGTGCAAATAGCCATTACCAGCGAGAATAATGTGATCCGCGTTGATGGTTCCTTTTTGCGTCGTGACACGCGGCGATCCCGTCGTACTCACACTTAAAGCTGCGGTGTTTTCATAAATCCGCGCGCCTGCAAAATGCGCCGCACGGGCCAAGCCCAGCGCATAATTTAACGGATGGAGATGTCCCGCCGATTGCTCGCGCCATCCCCCAAAATAGGCATTTGTGCCAAGCGCCGCTGCGATCTCATCACGCGAAAGCATTGTGACATCACGTACGCTATATTCGCGCTGCAACAAATCAATCTCACGCGCCATATCATCAAGATATCGCCTTTTATGGATGGCGTGGATCAACCCATCTTGCCAATCGCAATCAATCTCGTGTTTTTTAATGAGACCTTTAACGAGCGCTTTGGCTTCTTCACCAAGATCAAAAAGCTGATGGGCGTGTTTCTTGCCAAACCATTTTTCTAACGTTGATTGTTCGCGCCGCTGCGCGGAGTGAAGCTGTCCGCCATTGCGGCCGGATGCGCCCCATCCGACCTTATGCGCTTCGATCAGAACAACCGAATAGCCTCGTTCAGAAAGATGGAGCGCTGCCGACAGTCCCGTATAGCCGCCACCGATAATGCAAACATCGGCGCGGGCATCGCTATCAAGCGAAGAAAAATTGATCTGCCCTTTAGCCGTCGCCGCATAATAAGACGGCGCATGCGCTTGCCCTTGCCGCGTCACGCCATCAAGCCCTGCGCCTGCAAGACATGATGAGTCTCATCAAGAGTCGTCGTCGCACGGCGGATGAGTTCATCCGCTTCCTCATGAGTGATCACAAGCGGCGGCGAAATAATCATGCTGTCGCGTGTGGCGCGCATCACAAGGCCGTTTTTGAATGAGATGTCGCGGCAAATCGTGCCGACCTTTCCGGTGTCGGCAAATTTCTCGCGCCGTGAAGGTTTATTCGGCACGAGTTCCAACGCACCGATCAGACCAACCATGCGAGCTTCACCCACAAGCGGATGATCGCCCAGAGCCAACCATTGCTTTTGAAAATAGGGACCAATGTCGTTCGCAACGCGATCAACAAGACCTTCGCGTTCAATAATGGCGAGATTGGCCAAAGCCGCTGCCGCGCATGTTGGATGACCGGAATAGGTATAGCCGTGGAAAAATTCTTCGCCGATGCCGACAATCACTTCGGCCACGCGATCAGACACCATCACTGCGCCCATCGGCAGATAGCCGGATGTGAGACCTTTCGCGATCGGCATCAGATCCGGCTTGATATTGTAGTAATGCGAACCGAACCATTTACCCGTGCGACCAAAGCCGCAAATCACTTCGTCAGCGATAAGAAGAATTTCACGCTCGGCACAGATACGGCTGATTTCGGGCCAATAGGTTTCTGGCGGAATGATCACGCCACCTGCGCCTTGAATCGGTTCCGCAATAAAAGCGGCAACGCGGTTCTCGCCTAATTCATCAATTTTTTTCTCAAGTTCACGTGCAGCGAGAAGGCCGAATTCGGCAGGACTCAAATCGCCACCCTCACCAAACCAATAGGGTTGGGGAATATGCACAATGCCCGGGATCGGCATGCCGCCCTGGCTATGCATCGGCTTCATGCCGCCGAGCGATGCACCGGCCATGGTCGAGCCGTGATAACCATTCACGCGCGAAATAACGATGTCTTTGGAGGGTTTACCAAGAAGCGACCAGTAATAGCGCACGAGGCGCAAAATCGTATCATTGGCTTCCGAACCCGAACCGCAGAAAAACGCACGGCTCATTCCATTTGGCGCGAGTGTTGCGAGTTTTTCAGCCAACCGAATAGCGGGTGCGTTGGTTGTTTTAAAGAAAGAATTATAGAAGGCCAATTCCTTCATCTGCTCATTTACAGCATCAGCAATTTCACTGCGCCCATGGCCCACATTCGTGCACCA
>RFXE01000273.1 GCA_009921785.1 Alphaproteobacteria bacterium | reverse complement strand
AATGAAAGACCAATGCAGATGCTCGGTTAAAAATCCACCGAGCATCGGACCCATAAGACTTGCAAGCAGATAAACGCTTGCAAAAAAGATCTGATATTTTCCGCGCTCTTTCGGTGCAACGATATCGGCAATGATGGTTTGGGAGAGTGAGATCAATCCTCCGCCGCCTAAGCCTTGAACACCACGCGCGATAATGAGCGCCAACATTGTGGGCGCCAATGCGCAAGCGATAGAGCCGACAGTAAAGATGGCAATCGCCGCCAGCATTGTCACGCGGCGACCATGAATATCGCTGATCTTGCCATAGAGCGGTGTTACAGCGGTCGTCGCGAGCAGATATAGACTCGCAACCCAGGAGATTGAGTTGAAGTCATCCAACTCTCGGCCGATCGTTGGCAACGCCGCCGCAATGATCGTTTGATCAAGCGCGCCCAAAAACATGGCGATCATTGTGCCAGTCAAAATCGTCCAGATGGTCTTTGAGGGCAGTGGCGCGTATGACATGAAATTCTCAATCAGCAGATGATTAAAACGCAATCAAAAAAACGAACAATGGCAACTTAAGCCGTGGGGCTCCAAGGCAGTACTTCGCAATTCTGCAACCATTGCCCGGTCAACGCATGAAAGAATGTGGCGTGCCCGACGACAGCTATGCTTTGCCCAGCATGTGTTTTCAGCCACTCCCGAAAATGCGCCACGCGCTTTTGAAAGAGTTCATAGGGTTCAATGGCAAAAAGCCCGCGCGCCTCCGGATCATGATGCCACCATGGATCATCAAGATGATCAAACTCGAGATGAGGAAAGTCCTGTTTCAACTCGCGGGGTGACCGTCCCACATCGCCGGAGCTTTCGACCCGCTCGCGATGTCGGCACGTGATGTGAAACGGAATGTCCCTATGGCCAAAAATATTCAGCCCGGTTTGAATGGCGCGGCTCAAAGGGGAAGTGATGACGAGATCGACCTCTTCACCCTCAAGCCTCTTTCCGGCGTCCTTGGCCTGACGATGCCCCAGTTCAGTCAAACGCGCGTCAAAATGGCCGGGATCTTGGCCTGTGGCCTCATAATGAGCATTAAAAGTCGATTGGCCATGCCGGATGAGCAGAATTTTGGTCACGTCGGATCATTTCTGTAAGGGATTTGAATGAAGTTGATCTTTAGTCGAAGCGTAGCCGCTTCGCCAAGCGTTCAATTGCCGCGTCTGCCTTGCGTGGCTTGCAAGGCATAAGGGAGACGTGAGAGGTTTGGGCTAAATGAATGTGTCACTTGTAGGGAATCGATATGACCAAAGCGGACTTGATTAATCACACAGCGGTTACGCTTCATGACCTTTTAGAAAAAGGCGATGTCACACCGCTTGATTGTCTTAATGCACTTGAGTCGCGCATCGCACTTGTCGACCCTCATGTGAATGCTTTGCCGACTTTGTGCTTTGATCGCGCGCGTGATCATGCGCGGCGTTTGATGTCCAAGCCCTTTTCTGAGCGTGGCGTATTAGGCGGTATTCCGGTCGCCATCAAGGATCTCACCAATGTTGCGGGTGTACGCTCCACGCAAGGTTCACCAATCTTCGCAACTCATATTCCTGAAACATCGGATTTGATGGTTGAGCATATCGAGGCTGAAGGAGGCATTATCTACGCCAAATCGAATACGCCGGAATTCGGCGCGGGTGCGAACACATTCAATCCGGTGTTTGGCGCGACGCGTAATCCCTATAACACGGCGCTTTCAGCGGCAGGCTCTTCGGGCGGTTCAGCAGTGGCGCTTGCCACAGGTATGGCCTGGCTTGCGCAAGGGTCTGATCTTGGTGGAAGCCTCCGCAATCCCGCGAGCTTTAATAATATTGTCGGGTTGCGTCCCACGCCGGGGCGCGTGGCTTTCACGCGCGGCGGGCGATTTGATTCAAGTCTTTCCGTTGAAGGGCCCATGGCGCGCACTGTTGAAGATCTCGCTTTCTTCCTCGATGCGATGAGCGGCGACGATCCGCGTGATCCGCTGTCGAAACCAAGACCGGCAACATCATTTCTCAATGCAACACGTGAAGGTAAAAAGCCGCTGCGTGTTGCGTTTTCTGAAGATCTCGGCATTACGCCGGTTGATCGCGAGGTGAGGGCGATCACACGCCATGCGGCGGAACAGTTTCAAAAAGTCGGAGCGCGTGTTGAGGATGCTCATCCTGATGTTTCGGATGCTTATGCGATCTTCCAAACGCTACGTGCGCAAAGCTATGCCATTGGTATGCGTGACCTGATGCGCGATCATCGCGAAGCGTTAAAGCCTGAAGTGATTTGGAATACAGAGAAGGGCTTGGCTCTGACGATGGTTGAAGTTGCCAATGCTGAGCTCGCGCGCACGGCATTGATGCAGCGCGTGGCCACATTCTTCGAAACTTACGATGTGCTCTTATGCCCCGCTACGATCGTAGCGCCATTCCCGGTTGAAGAGCGCGCTGTGATGTCATGCGACGGCGTTGCTTTTGAAACCTATGTCGATTGGCTCTTGATTGTTGCGGTGGCGACACTCGCCGGATGCCCCGCACTGTCTTTGCCGTGCGGCTTTACAAAATCAGGCCTTCCTGTCGGCTTACAAATGATTGGCCGGGCAAATGGTGAGGCGAAGCTTTTGGCCGCTGCGCATC
>RFXE01000272.1 GCA_009921785.1 Alphaproteobacteria bacterium | reverse complement strand
TGTGGCTCGGTCAAATTCATCGTGCCCATCCATTCACCGGAGATGAGCTTGTCGAGATAAATGCGCTTTAAGTCTTCTGAACCATGCGCGGCGAGCGCATCAATCGCGCCGGATGTCAGCATCGGACCGAGCATGAACGCCATGGATGCTGAGGTCCACATATCGGAACACGCAAGATGCAGGAGATGCGGCAGGCCTTGGCCGCCATGATCAACAGAAGCGGTCAAACCGTTCCAGCCACCCGCTGCCCAGTCGCGATAGGTTTCGGTCCAACCCGGTGCCGTTGTCACATGTCCATTTTCAAAACGCGCGCCGATTGTATCGCCAATGCGGTTTAAGGGCGCAATCCGGTCGGTCGCGAATTTTCCGGCCTCTTCGAGGACCGCCTCCGCAAGACCATCAGCCAATTCGGGCGCAAGACCGTCCGCTTCAAGCTGATCCAGTCCAAAAAGCTTGGCGAGATAGGCGATATCAGCGACGGGCGCAGTAAAACTCATGGCGGGCAATCCGGGATGACGAGTGCAGGTTCCCAACCACATTAAGCCAAGGAGGTGGGAAATGCACGGTAGCCCTTTGGCGGGCAAAGCGTTAAAGCACGGCCAGATTTCTCTTGAGGTGCTCTATGCCTGACCGTGTCACGCGTCGTTTGGCTGCAGACCCCGCAGGCTTTGCTGCGGCGGGCAAGCTCTTGCGTGAAGGCGGGCTTGTCGCCTTTCCCACGGAGACGGTTTACGGGCTGGGTGCTGATGCGCGTAATGGTGAGGCTGTTGCTGGCATTTATGAAGCGAAAGGCCGTCCGCGTTTTAATCCCTTGATTATTCATACGGCACATATTGACGAAGCTGAAAAACTAGCAGTGTTCTCTCCGCTTGCAGAACAGATCGCGCATAAGTTTTGGCCCGGCCCGTTGACGCTTGTTTTACCTAAGCGCGCGAATGCTCTGATTTCTGATTTGGCTCTCGCCGGCCTCTCAAGCATCGCGGTGCGTGTGCCCTCATCGCAGACGGCGCGATCAATTATTGAAGCCTCAGGACGGCCGATTGCCGCGCCCTCCGCTAATCGATCGGGTCATGTGAGTCCATCGATCGCCGAGCATGTGCTTGATGATCTTGAAGGGCGTATTGATGCGATCGTGATGGGCGAGGCGGCGGAAGTGGGTGTTGAATCAACCATCCTTTCGCTTCTTGATGATCGTGCTGTGTTGTTGCGACCCGGTGGTGTGACACGCACCGACCTCGCTGTGATATTAGGATATGAACCTGATGTGATGCATGAGCCGGATGATGAGTCCGCACCGCTCGCGCCGGGTCTTTTAAAATCGCATTATGCGCCGCACGCGCGCGTGCGGCTCAATGCTGAAACAATTGAAGAGGGCGAGGCGGTTTTACTCTTCGGGGCCTTTCGACCCAAAGGCCTCGAAACGGCAAAACTCAGCATCAATTTGAGCCCTCGTGGCGATCTTAAAGAAGCGGCGGCAGCACTTTTTTCCGCGCTCCGCATGCTTGATCAATCGGGTGCATCTGTCATTGCCGTCGCCCCCATCCCTAATTTCGGATTAGGCGAAGCATTGCGGGACCGGCTCGAGCGGGCCGCAGCCCCCCGAAACTGAGTGCCTTCCTCGATTTTGACCCTTGCTCTTTCGAGTGCGCACATCCAATATCAGCGAAATGAGTTTTTTCTTGCAAGGCTGCAAATGAACCACGTCGCTTGGGATGATTTTCGCTTGGTTAAGGCGATTGCCGATACGCGCTCGCTGAATGGTGCGGCGGCGATTTTGAACATCAATCATTCAACCGCATTTCGCCGCTTGACCGACCTTGAAAAGCGTTTGGGCACGGTTCTCTTCGAGCGGCATCGCACTGGCTATGCGCTGACGCCTGCTGGCGACGAAATGGCGCAACTCGCCTCGCGCATGGATGATGATGTTGAATCCTTCATGCGGAAATTGGCCGGGCAAAGTCTCATTCCCACTGGCGAATTGCGCGTGACGACGAATGACACTTTGCTTGTATATTTGTTGATGCCGGTCTTTGCTTCGTTTCGTCGTGCTTATCCGACAATCAATCTTGATGTGGTGCTTACTAATCAACCGCTCAATCTGTCAAAGCGCGATGCGGATATTGCTATTCGTGCAACGGATAATCCGCCGGAGACTCTTGTCGGTCGTCGCATCTGCGGATTGAATTGGGCGATTTACGGATTGAAGAGTGAGTTTCCCGAAGCGGTCAAGGGCAACCATCCTGAACTTGATGAACTTGCATCACGTGTTTGGGTGTCGCTTGGTGATCAACTCGGTCACATCCGTGCCGTGCGTTACGTGCATGAGCGCGTGCCTGAAGCGCAGATTGCCATCAAGATCAATACTGTGCTCGGTTTAACCGAAGCGGTTGAAGAAGGCATCGGCATCGGGCCGCTGCCTTGTCTTATCGCCGATCGTCGTGAGAAGCTTGTACGTTTAAGTGATCCCAATCCGGATTTTGCAACAGGACTGTGGTTGCTCACTCATCCGGATCTGCGCGCTTCACCGCGCGTGCGAGCATTCCTCGATGTGGCAGCGGGAGAGCTCTCGAAGCTCAAGCCGCTGATTGAAGGCACGGGTCACTAAACAGGTGCCTAATATTTTCTATTCGACGGCTGTTC
>RFXE01000271.1 GCA_009921785.1 Alphaproteobacteria bacterium | reverse complement strand
TTTTGATGAAAACACGGCCGCTGGTATGTGTTACACATCGGGCACAACAGGTCATCCGAAAGGTGTTGTCTATTCGCATCGCTCAAACCTGTTGCATGCAATGTCGGTGATGATGCCCGATTCGCTTTGTCTATCCTCACGCGACACGGTGATGCCAGTGGTCCCATTGTTTCATGCGAACTCGTGGTCGCTCGCCTTTTCCGCACCGATGGCGGGATCAACGCTTGTGATGCCTGGTGCAAAGCTCGATGGTGAATCGGTTTTCAACATTATCGAAAATGAAGCGGTAACCGTCACCGCGGCCGTGCCGACCGTATGGTTGGGCCTCCTTCAATATCTTGAAACAAGCGGTAAGACACTCACCAAATTAAAACGCGTGGCGATTGGCGGTTCAGCGTGTCCCCGCGCAGTAACTGAAGCCTTTGAGAAAAACTATGGTGTCGAAGTCATCCATGCGTGGGGCATGACAGAAATGAGCCCTATCGGATCATTTTGCACTTTGAAACCAGAAGTCATAGGGCTTGAAGGCGAAGCACTTTATGATTTGAAGCAGAAGCAAGGTTTCGCACAATTCACCGTTGATATGAAAATCACCGATGATGACGGCAAAAATCTGCCGTGGGATGGCAAGATTTTTGGCCGCCTGAAAGTGCGCGGCCCTGCGGTTTCAAAAGCCTATTACGGCATTGATGATAATATTCTTGATGATGAAGGCTATTTCGATACGGGCGATGTCGCGACCATTGATGAACACGGTTATATGAATATCACTGACCGCGCGAAAGATGTCATAAAATCGGGTGGCGAATGGATTTCATCCATCGATCTTGAAAATATCGCCGTCGGTCACCCGGATGTTGCAGAAGCTGCTGTCATTGGTATTGCGCATGAGAAATGGGGCGAGCGACCTTTGCTTGTGATTGTGCGCAAGAAAGATCGCACACCAACAAAGGAGGACATTCTCAGCTTTATGAATGGCAAGATTGCCTCGTGGTGGATGCCGGATGAGCTTGTCTTTGTTGATGATATTCCGCACACGGCGACAGGCAAAATTTCAAAAAAGACTCTGCGCGAGCAATTTGATCAGTTCACATTTGGGGCATGACCCTTCAAGGCGCGCCTACGGCGCTCCTCAGGATGAGGAAATAAAATATAACCTCATGGTGAGGAGCAATGCGTCTCGAACCACGCTAGCCAATAACGTCAATAAACCACTTTTAACTTGGCTCTATTTTTTTGAATGCCGTGAGAGCATGGGAAGAAGCTCAAACTCACCTCTTATCAATGCTTCTTTTTTCTCGCGTCGTCATCCTTTGATTTGACGTTCAGCAGAAATTGCGTCTGTGATTAAATCATAATGTTCTGCATAGACCAACGCAACGGGGCGGCGTGAGGCTGTATATGAATTTGCATCAAACCCGCTTTGATGCGGTTCACCACTCATATTTGTAACCGAGATGCAGGGAATAAATGCGCGTTGAATCCGAGAAATCACCCGTTAAATTTGAAAAAAGCGTCGAGCCCTTGCCATTAACCGAGGTTATTCCGGCTACCAATCGCGCCATATCCGCATCACCTGAAATGCCGCTTACTGTGAAGGAACCCGCCGGCAAATTGTTAAAGCGCGCAGTGAGCGAACGATCGGTGTTGAAATCATGGATCCACGCTGCCCGGAAAAACTCCGCCGATTTCCATTCGCCCGACCCGCGCAGATGGGACTCGATCTGAACACCCAACGAACCCGGCAAGGAATTGGTTGTATGGGCATCATAGGACAAGCCATACACAGCGTTCGCATTATCGCTGGTCTCGGAATAAGCATCTTGGCGCAGCATCGAAGCGCTTAAGCCGATAAACGGCGTGAGGATATAGGTGTCGTATCTTTTGCGATATCCGACTTCAATATCGGCGGATAATCCGGAAAGTGTATAGGTACCGTTCCATTTTTCTTGGGTACCAATATTCGATAGGGTACGTGTATCCTTACCCCAATATTGGCCATAACCCAGCGAACCATAGATGTAGGTAGGGCCTGATTCCGCGATGCCATAAAGGCGCAGATGGGCTGCGTCCATATGGCCATCGGTTGCGCCGTGATCCACGGAGAAGGATGCATTCGTACCGCCGATCACAAGGCCCGCCCGTAAGCCAGGTTGGAAGATGCGATCAATGCCAATTAAGCCACCGACATTGGTGCCGGTAACACCCGGTAGACCGTTTCTGGAAAAGGTCTCGCTTAAACCGCCCAACGCTTCACCCCAAACCTGCCATGGACGTTCGATAACTTGCGGGGCGGGAGCCGCAATGGCCTTGCTGCCTGCGGATGCTTGTTTAAGGGGCGCCTTTATCGGTTGGCGGTTATGGCAACGATCTTCTTCTTTCTTGGTTTTGAATGTGTCGTAGGAAAGACATTGATCATCATCAAAGCCGAGGGCACCAAAGGCATGTTCATGCACGGCTGAGCTCAAATGCATATTGCTCGTCAATGCGGTTGTCGGTATCGCCGTCGTTTGCGCCCCTGAAAGGGCATCCAAGGCGGCAGGGCCAGTATCGGTCGTGATAGAACTGTTGATCTTGTCCAGCATCTTCTGTCCATCAGGTGATGGACCAGAATTTTTACCCGTGTCGAGTGCGTCTGCCA
>RFXE01000028.1 GCA_009921785.1 Alphaproteobacteria bacterium | reverse complement strand
ACATCAAAAACACCAACAAGCATCTATCTCGCAAATCGTGGATATAAGACCGCCAATGTCCCGCTTGTGCCAAACATTCCTCTTCCAGAACAACTGACAGAAGTAAAAAAACCGCTTGTCGTTGGATTGGTTGCAAGTCCTGAACGTATTGCACAAATTCGGCAAAACAGGTTGCTCGCGCTTAATGCATCAGAAGATACACCCTATATAGACAAGACATCTATTGCCGAGGAAATCATCTATTCAAGACGTCTTTGTGCACGTAACAATTGGCCAATCATCGATGTAACGCGGCGGTCGATTGAAGAAACAGCCGCCGCCATTATCGATCTCTATCGTAACCATGTCAGCAGCGGTGATGATGCATGACAGGTTCGAAATCTATTTGGTCAGCTAAAGAGCCTTTGGTCTTGGCGTCACAAAGCACAATTCGTGCGGAGCTTTTGAAAAAAGTTGGATTTCCATTTTTTGTTGAGACTGCAGATATTGATGAACGAAAAATCGAAAACGAGTTAAACTCAGACACCAAAACAACACAAAAAATAGCCCTCGCTTTGGCTGAGGCAAAAGCCCTAGCCGTCAGTCAAAATAATCCTGACGCTTGGGTGATCGGTGCTGATCAAACGCTCGAATTTGAAAACAATATTTTACACAAAGTGGCAACGAGACAGGAAGCCGAAACCCAATTACTGTCTATGTCCGGAAAAGCGCATGAACTTCATTCAGCAATTGCCGTTGTGAGAGAAAACAAGACCGTTAGTCTAAACGTCGAAACCGCCGTTCTGAATATGCGCCCCCTCTCAAGACATGATATTCAAACCTATTGCGATCTTGCGGGCGATGTCCTTTTTCAGTCTGTTGGGTGTTATCAATTTGAGGGCTTGGGGCGACATCTTTTTGAGAGTGTCGACGGACAAGAGGATGTCATTCTCGGCCTACCACTCAATCCGATCATTAAATTTTTCAGGAGCGCCGGATGTCTGACCTTTTGATCGATGGACCGCGCGCTTGTGTAACAGGTCATCCGATCGCTCATTCACGGTCGCCGATGATCCATAATTATTGGCTCAAGACCTTAAATATCAAGGGTCACTATGATCGCGTTGATACGCCCCCCGATATCTTTCCGTCTTTTATTCGTACAATGCGAGACAAAGGCTATGTCGGCTGTAATGTAACTTTGCCAAATAAAGAACTGGCCTATCAAATTGCTGATGTAAAAACGGATCGCGCGAATAGGCTTCGTGCCGCAAATACTTTGTGGTTCGAAGGCGAAAGGCTCCACGCAGACAATACTGATATTGAGGGCTTTCTCTTCAATCTTGATGAAAGAGCACCTGGCTGGGATCACAAACTTGATAAGGCGGTCATTCTTGGTGCTGGAGGCGCAGCCGCGGCGATTATCCAAGCGCTCAGCGAAAGACGCGCGTCGAAAATTATCATCGTAAATCGAACGCTTGAGAAGGCAGAAGATCTAGCGCGGCGCTTCGTTGGTTCAATTGAGACAACATCATTTGAAAAAATCTCCGAAGCGTTAGATCAAGCGACATTTCTGGTGAATACAACCTCTCTCGGCATGAAAGGCCAACCGCCGCTTGATCTTGATTTATCGAGAGTGAACAAAAACGCCCTAGTGACGGATATCGTCTATGTCCCGTTGATCACAAATTTTCTGAAGAGCGCGCAAAATAGAGGACTATCAATCGTCGATGGATTGGGGATGCTTTTGCATCAAGCCGCCCCCGGCTTTGAACATTGGTTTGGCCAAAGGCCGCATGTTACCGCTGAGCTTCGCGCTCTGATTGAAGCCGATATTAGTCAGGTAAACCCATGACATTCATCTTGGGACTGACAGGTTCAATCGGGATGGGTAAATCGACCACCGCGGGCTTGTTCAAGAAATACGGTATACCGGTCTATGACGCCGACCAAACGGTTCATGATCTCTATCGCGGTCGTCTCGCACCTCTCATTGAAAAGGCCTTTCCCGGCTCTACAATCAATGGCGTCGTTGATCGTTCGAAATTATCAATCCATGTCGTTGGGCAGTCTGAAAAACTCAAACAGCTTGAATCGATCGTTCATCCCGTTGTTCAGGAAGAACAAGATCGGTTCTTGAAAGAGCACTTTGCGTCGCCCATTGTCGTACTTGATATCCCTCTTCTCTTCGAAAATGGAAAAGATCGTCTATGTGATGCCGTAGTCGTCGTCTCGACTGACGTGTCAACACAGAGACAGCGCGTATTAGCGCGTGAAGGTATGACAATTGAGAGGATGGACGCTCTTCTTGCCCGTCAAATTCCTGATGTTGAAAAACGACGGCGCGCGCAATTTGTCATCGACACGAGCCATGATATTCCCCATGCTGATCGTCAGGTTCTCTCTCTATTGAAAGCTTTGTCGGGTCGCTCTTAGGCGATGTAGCTAAATGGAATTTTTAAATTATGATCCGCGAAATCGTATTCGATACCGAAACAACAGGCTTGAACCCCTTAGGCGGTGATCGAGTTGTTGAAATCGGTTGCGTCGAGCTTGTTGATTATATCCCTACAGGTCAGACATTTCATGTCTATCTAAATCCCGAACGCGACATGCCTGATGCCGCTTTTCGTGTTCACGGTCTTTCAACGGATTTTCTCCGAGATAAGCCCCTCTTTACTGATATCGCCGAATCCTTCGAAGATTTTATTGGTGACGCGAAACTCGTTGCTCATAATGCTTCATTCGATCTTGGCTTTATAAATGCTGAGCTTGCGCGCGTTGGTCGTAGCGAAATTATTTCCGAACGCATTATCGACACGCTCATAATTGCGCGTCGTAAATATCCGTTCGGACCGAATAGTCTTGATGCGCTCTGCCAGCGTTTGCAGATTGATAATTCACGGCGTACCAAACACGGTGCTTTGCTCGACGCCGAAATTCTTGCTGAAGTCTATATTGAGCTCTTGGGAGGCAGGCAGAAAGATCTTGGGCTTTCCATAGAAACCAAGGTGCTTGTACAATCCAATTCCGGTGAACGCGCAAAAAGTGGTGCGCGTTCAAGAGCGCTACCCGATCGCTTGCTACCCGAAGATCTTGATCGCCATGCTGAATTTATTTCCGGCTTTGGCTCCGCCATTATTTGGAATGATTACATTCGGCAAAAAGCAGACTCTTGAAGCGATTAGGCCGTACCTGCTGGCTCCATTTGCGCCAGTCTTTGGCGATATAGCGCTGCAAAATCGATAGGATCGATCAGAAGCGGTGGGAAGCCGCCATTTCTCACCGCATCCGCCACGATTTGCCGAGCAAAGGGAAAGAGAAGCCGCGGACATTCGATCATGACAACAGCTTGAATATTCTCTGCCGGAATATTTTGAATACGGAAGAGGCCGGCAAACACGAGCTCGAATTGAAACATAGTTTGGGTGCCGTCGAGTG
This sequence comes from Alphaproteobacteria bacterium, assembly GCA_009921785.1. Lineage (GTDB taxonomy): Bacteria > Pseudomonadota > Alphaproteobacteria > Rhizobiales > Beijerinckiaceae > CAIUPE01. The sequence goes on along the minus strand of RFXE01000028.1, from coordinate 9,245 downwards.
CCTTACCTTCGAGAGTGAGCTCAACCTCGAAATCCGTTTCGCCAGGTTGTTTGGCATTCACATTGACCGAGATCGAAATATTGGGACCCGTCTCGCGCGGCGCAAGTGATGCCGGCGCATTCGGGTTCTCGAAGGAAAAATCCTTAATGTATTGCCCGAGAGCCGCCAGACTGGGCATCGCTGCTTGTGTCGTTTCGGTCATGAAAAGAATCTCCGTTTGGAAATAGTGAGGCACTTTCTCAGTTTTAGTACCGTGTTTGGTCTAAATTCGACCAAGATGCGATTTTACGTCGCGGGTCAACTCCTGATTTTTTGCATTTTTACTATATCTACCCATATAGAAAGCCTAAACAGTTTAGCTGCCGGAAGAAATTCGGAGAAAAAATATGCAGGACGGTTTCGACCTGTCGGTGATTGTCTTTTTGGTTCTCGCCGCTTTTGTGGGCTGGCGCCTCTATAGCGTTCTGGGAACACGGACCGAGCGCGATGCCGAACCGACAGTTACGCGGTTTCGCCCCGTTGCGGTGGCAAAGCCCGTAGAAGCGCCGTCCTCGGATGATACCATTATCGAAGCGGAGGCAAAGCCGATTGCCGATCCGTCAAGGTGGCGAGGAATTGCCGATCCGGATTCATCGTTAGCACAGGCGCTTGATCGTGTGGTTGAGGCAGAGCCCTCTTTTGATGGGCGTCATTTTCTCTCGGGCGGCCGCGCTGCTTATGAAGCCATCGTTTTGGCCTTTGCGACAGGTGATCGCTCAACTTTGAAGGATTTGCTTTCCAGAGATGTCTTTGAGAGCTTTACCGGCGCTATTGCCGATCGGGAAAGTAAGGGTGAAACGGTCGAAACAACTTTTGTTGGTCTCGATAAGGTTGAAATAAAGGACGCTCAAATCCGGGGTAAATCGATTCAAATCACGGTGAAGTTCCTCTCGAAACTGATCACGGCAACAAGAGATGCCAAGGGTGAGATTATTGAAGGCGCAACCGATAAGGTGATCGACGTCAATGATGTCTGGACTTTTGCCCGAGATATCGGAAGTCGTGACCCGGCCTGGAAATTGATTGCAACTGAAGCGGCCCAGTGAGTGACATAAGCTCTTATTGCGCGCTATCCGACGCCATTCTTGAGCCCACACGCTTCGATCTCTTGGAAGGCTGGGCACAAGATGATCATCACGCTGCATTTAAAACATTTTTGAAATCTGCGACTGCAATTCTCGAGTCTCGGGTTGATTTGCGTCCGGCCCGCCCCACGCCAAATTCTTTCCGGCTTTTTGCTGAGCAGGCGCTTAAAGATATTGATATTGATCCGCGTCTCTTCTTTGAGACGAGGTTTACGCCTTTTTATGTAAGACCTCGGCAAGGTCGAGGATTTCTAACCGGATATTACGAACCGGAAATATCGGGATCGCTGACGCAAAGTTCTGCATTTCCCGTCCCGGTTCTCGGTCGACCTCATGATCTTGTGAGCTTTCATTCCGATCAAGCACCCCCAGAGTTCGCGAGCTATAGTCTCTCTGCCGCGCGCCAAACCGCTACCGGATTAGAGCCCTATTTTGATCGCGCAGCCATTGAAGACGGAGTGCTTGAGGATCAATCACTCGAGCTTCTTTATTTGCCCGATCGGGTGGAGCTCTTTTTTGCGCAAGTGCAGGGTTCGGCTCGCGTCCGTCTCCCCGATGGTCGTCTCAAAAGACTGACCTATGCCGGTCGCAATGGTCATCCCTATACAACGATAGCCAAAGTGATCCGTGAGGAAGGCCATATGGCACTCGAGGAGATAAATCTGGGCTCTTTGAAGGCCTGGCTGCGCGCAAATCCAACCGACGCAAAAAGAATTATGCGCCTGAACCGCTCTTACATCTTCTTCTCTCTCTCTGAGGACTTGGCGGAAGAGGATGGACCGATTGGCGCTGCGTCACTCCCGCTAACCGCCGGTCGCTCAATTGCTGTTGATCGCCACCAATGGTGTTACGGAATACCTTTCTACATTCGTGCACAATTGCCGGATGAAAATGGCGATCTTGTCGATTTTTCGCGCTTGATGGTTGCACAAGATACAGGATCCGCCATTCTTGGCGCCGCGCGCGCCGATCTCTTTATGGGGTCGGGGGAGCGCGCGGGACATCAAGCGGGATTAATTCGGCATCCTGGTGAATTTGTAGTTTTGCTGCCAAAGGCGTGAGAAATGTCGTTCGGCGAACGAAAAAAGCGAACTTTGACGGCCGATGAGACCGCTTTATGGGCTCACGTTACAAATCATATCCAACCTCTTGCGAAGCGCGCGATCGCTGAACCGGACCAATCTGCCACCCGGCCGCCGATGCCAACGGTTCCGAAATCGGCCGACGAACCAAAAATTGCTGCATCTTATGTTGCGCAAAAAAATGAAATTGTGCAGCGCAACAAAAATGAGCTTCCGCCCCTCGCGCCGCTCGAGCGTCGCCTTCGGCAGAGGCTGTCGCGAGGCGCTCACCCGATCGATGCAGTGATCGATCTTCACGGGATGAGGCAGACCGAAGCGCATGACGCTCTGCGCCGCTTTATCTACTCCGCCCAGCGCCAAGGCGCTTCTGTTGTTTTGGTGGTTACCGGGAAAGGCGCGTCTAGCGTTCAGGATTCGGGTACGGGAGAGGAGCGCGGCGTTTTGCGTCGGACAGTCCCGCATTGGCTCCGCATGCCCGATTTACGTCCTTGTGTGATTGGCTTCGAGCCCGCGGCCCAGCATCATGGGGGATCGGGCGCGCTCTATGTGAGGGTCCGGCGGGCGACGAGGAGCGAAACGCCGTGACCCCGTTTGGCGAAAGATTGCGTGCGCTCCGGGAAGAGCGCGGACTTCAATTGAAAGATATGGCTGTCGCTCTGGGTGTTTCGAGCACCTATCTTTCTGCCTTGGAGCATGGCCACCGCTCGCGTCCCAATTGGAGCTTTGTCCAACGCGTCATCCATTATTTCAATATCATTTGGGACGAGGCAGACGAGTTGCAGAGGCTCGCTGACTTATCCGATCCCCGCATCACGTTGCGCACATCAGGCCTATCGTCGAAGGCGACTGAGCTTGCCAATCGTCTGTCACGTGATATCGGCAGCCTATCGGAAGAGGACCTGGCCCGCCTTCTCGATGTGTTGAACGCCGCGCGTGATCGGAATCGCACTTGACGAGGGCTGCGCCCATCTTCACATCACAAGCCGTGTAAAGATTCGGGTGATGATTGATGGCTTCCTCAAAATATGACGTTCTCGGAATCGGCAATGCGATCGTCGATGTGATCGCTTTTACCGAAGATGATTTCTTGCTCTCGCATGATCTCGCAAAAGGATCGATGCGTTTGATCGATGAAGCGCAGGCGGAAAAGCTTTATCAATCCATGGGGCCAGCAACTATAATTTCAGGCGGATCTGCGGCGAATACCGTTGTAGGCGTCGCATCGCTTGGCGGCTCCGGCTCTTTCATTGGCAAGGTCCGTAACGACACACTCGGTCAAGCCTTCACGCATGATATTCGCGCCATCGGTGTACATTTCGAAACCAAGCCAGCTGACAAGGGATTGGCGACAGCGCGGAGCTTTATTCTTGTCACGCCCGATGGCGAACGCACAATGAATACGTTTCTGGGTGCCTGTTTGTATCTCGGTCCTGATGATATCGACCCGGCAACAGTAGAAGCGTCAGAAATATCTTATTTTGAAGGTTATCTTTGGGATCCGGAAGATGCAAAAATTGCTTTCCGTAAAGCGGCTTCAATAGCTCATGCTGCCGGTCGGAAAGTCGCACTTACGTTGTCAGATAGTTTTTGTGTCGATCGCTATCGTGATGAATTTCGTGCACTTATTACCGATTGCACAATCGATATACTGCTTGCCAATGAGCATGAACTCAAAAGCCTTTATACGACGTCTGATTTCGATAGCGCGGTAGATGCGCTTCGGAATGAAGGTCCAATGGCCGTTGTTACACGATCAGCGGCAGGCTCAGTTGTCGTCGATCGAAACGGCGTGCAAGCTATACCCGCGCAACCCATTGATAGACTCGTCGATACAACGGGCGCTGGTGATTTGTTTGCGTCAGGATTTTTGTTGGGGCACGCGCGGGGCTTTGATCATCGTGACGCGGCACGTTTAGGCGCTATCGCTGCTGCGGAAATCATCCAACATATTGGCGCAAGACCCGAAGCGCGCCTTCGCGATCTTGCGGCTGAAAGTGGAATTACAATTTCCTGAGCGCCACTGTTTCAATACGGTGTTGAGATCCCTTTGTGAGAACGAGATCGGCACGCGGGCGTGTTGGCAAAATATTTTCACGTAGATTTGGAAGATTGATTTGATTCCAAATCCCGCGCGCCATTTTTTCAGCGTCGGTATCGCTTAACTGCGCATATTTTTTAAAGAAGCTTCTCGGATCACGAAAAGCCGTATCCCTCAATCGCATAAAACGATCGACATACCAGCGTTCAAGATCGGCTTCATGCGCGTCAAGATAGATCGAGAAATCAAAAAAATCTGAGACGAAGGGAATAGGCTTCCCTGTCTTTTGCAAACGATTGGGCAAAAGAACATTCAAACCCTCAACGATCAAAATATCCGGACGATCGACCGAAACTGTTTCCCCCGGCACCACATCATAGACAAGATGGGAATAGACGGGGGCTTCGACATGAACTTTGCCGGCTTTGATATCGGTCAGAAATTTTAAAAGCGCCGTGCCATCATAACTCTCCGGAAAACCTTTCCGCTCCATGAGCCCTTCGGCATCAAGAGCAGCGTTCGGGAGGAGAAAGCCATCCGTTGTGACAAGCTCAACTTTCGGCGTGTTGGGCCACCGGGATAAAAGCGCCTTAAGCACGCGCGCGGTTGTCGATTTACCAGCACTGACCGATCCTGCAATCCCGATCACATAGGGAACTTTGCCATCTTCTGCGAGTAGAAAGCGTTGCGTCGCTTTGAAGAGACCCTGAGTTGCCGCAACATAGAGCGACAATAAACGCGAGAGCGGCAAATAAATCGCAATGACATCTTCCAAGGAAATCGGATCATTGAGCGATTGAAGCTTTTGCAAATCTTCAACCGTGAGAGTCATTGGCGTATCAGCTCTAAGCGTTGCCCATTCGTCGCGGCTGAAAATCCGATAGGGTGATAAATCGTCTTCGAACATCGTTAAATCAGAGGGGCTTAGGTCTTGGCTCATGATTTTATGATTCTTACTTTTCGGCGCGTGAAGCTTTTTCAGCTAAACCGGATTGTCGGGTACGCTCCTCCAGAACTGCCATTACCTCATTAACCGACACATTGGCCGCGCGAAGAACGACTAAAAGATGATAGAGGAGATCGGCACTCTCCTTCGTCAATTCAACGCGATCGCCTTGGTTTGCCGCAATGATTGTCTCAACAGCCTCTTCGCCGAGTTTCTTTGATGAATAGGCAATGCCCTTGCTTATGAGTTTAGCCGTGTAGGATTGATCGCTCGAGACCTTCGCACGCTCTTCGATAATTTTTTCGAGATCGGAAAGAGAAAATTTTGTCATTTAATCCATCCTCACAGCAAGACCCGCTTGTGCAAGCGCCTCTTTCGTTTCTCGAATTGAAAATTCACCAAAATGGAAAATCGAAGCGGCCAATACAGCACTCGCATGGCCATCGCGAATGCCTTCAACCATATGCTGTAAGGTTCCAACGCCGCCTGACGCAATCACGGGTACAGAAACCGAATCCGAGATGGCTCGCGTCAGTTCTATATCATAACCAATTTTTGTACCGTCACGATCCATCGACGTCAGCAAGAGCTCACCGGCACCGAGCGCCGTCACTTCACGCGCGTAGTTTAATGCATCAATTCCGGTGGCGCGCCGTCCCCCATGGGTAAAGATTTCCCAGCGTGGCGCTTCGCCTTGTGCGGTAATACGCTTGGCATCAATGGCAACGACGATACATTGACTGCCGAATTTCGTTGCGGCCTCTTTAACAAAGTTACGATCATTGACCGCAGCGGTCATGATGGAAACTTTATCGGCGCCGGCGAGCAGAAGATTTCTAATATCGTCAACTGATCTGACACCGCCGCCAACGGTCAAAGGCATGAAACACGCCTCCGCGGTTCGTCGAACGACATCCATCAAAATCCCGCGATCTTCGTGGCTTGCCGTGATATCTAAAAAACATAATTCATCCGCGCCAGCGGCATCATAGGCTAATGCCGATTGAACGGGATCGCCCGCATCGACAAGATCAACGAATTGAACGCCTTTAACGACGCGACCGTCTTTAACATCAAGACATGGGATCACACGCTTCTTAAGCATGGGCTTGATCCGTTTTGCGCGCTTTGATGAGAGAGAGCGCAGCCTTTGCATCAAGGCGACCATCATAAAGCGCACGGCCCGTAATTGCGCCTTCAAGGATCGCGCAATCCGGTTTTGTTAAACGCTCGATATCGTCAATCGACGCTAATCCCCCAGACGCGATGACAGGAATTGTGAGGGCCTGTGCGAGCGCGAGGGTCGATTCGATATTCAAACCCTTCAACAATCCGTCGCGCGAGATATCGGTATAAATAATCGCCGAGACACCCGCATCTTGAAACCGTTGGCCAAGTTCGATGGATGACATTTCGGAGAGTTGTGCCCAACCATCTACAGCCACGCGACCATCGCGCGCATCAATGCCGACCGCGATATGACCAGCAAAGTTTCGCGCGGCTTCTCTAACAAAAGCAGGATCTTTCACTGCCGCCGTTCCAATGATCACGCGTGTGATGCCATGATCGAGCCAATTCTCAACGGTCTTCATCGTGCGAATGCCGCCACCAAGCTGGATCGGAATTGTGATCTTTCCGGTTATCGCGCGGATGGCGTCCGAATTCATCGGCTTACCGGCAAAGGCACCGTCGAGATCAACAATGTGCAACCATTCGAAACCTTGATCTTCGAATTGCTTTGCTTGATCGGAAGGATCATCATTGAAGATGGTCGCCTGATCCATGTCGCCTTGGATCAAGCGAACGCAGCGCCCTTCTTTGAGATCGATCGCAGGAAAAAGAATCACGGCGCCCACCTTAAAAAATTAGCAATCAAAGCGAGACCCAGTTTTTGACTCTTCTCAGGATGGAATTGCGTTCCCGCAATCGTATCACGCGCCACAAACGCCGTCAGTTCGCCACCATAATCCGTCGTCGCTACGATGTCTGATTGGTTAGTTGGCTTCAAATGATAGGAATGCACAAAATAGGCGTGAAGGTTTTCGGGAATACCTTCAAGCAAAGGATGCGCGCGTTTTTGGGATAAATTATTCCATCCCATATGCGGGATTTTAAGCGCAGGATCGCGCGGCTCAATTCGCACCGTATCTCCGGCAATCCAACCTAATCCGCGACTTGTTTCATATTCGAGGCCGCGTTCAGCAAGAAGCTGCATGCCAACGCAAATGCCCAGAAAGGGACGCGCCTTTTTAAACACGGTTTCCGTCATCGCCTCGACCATGCCCGGAACAGCGTCGAGACCACGACGACAATCCGCAAAAGCGCCCACACCCGGCAAAACGATACGATCAGCGTTGCGCACCGCCTCGGGATCGGACGTCACAAGGATTTGCGTCGAGAGACCTTGTGTGCGGGCCGCCTGCTCAAAGGCCTTCTGGGCCGAGTGCAGATTGCCCGAGCCGTAATCGATAATCGCGGTCGTCATGGTCGCGAATCCGGGCCAGGGAACAAACCGATCACGCCCCGGCTCTGAGCCGCGCGCTGAACCGAGACATTCGCCGACTGTATTTCGGCATCATGGCTCTGGGCCAATGTGCGGTGAAGCGCTTCATCGGGTGAATGTGCCTCGATAATATCGATCAGGCGAAAACCACGCCGTTCAAGTCCGGCACATAACCATTTCCGTCCTTCAAGTCCGACCAGACCCATAAGAACAAGACCAGTGATGAGCGTCACACCTTGGGGAAGCCCTAAGCGGGACGCTCCAAGTGCTAAAACGACCTCAAAGACCAAGATAAGAAAGGCGTTGAGCCAAAGCCGGTTGAAGAGCAGCCAGAGCAAAGGCACCAAAAATCCACCCCAGCTAAACTTGTCGGGCACAAGCCGGCTATGTTCGGCGATATTTTCGCGCGTAAAGGCGAGCGAAGAGGGCAGATAGATCGAATAAATCGCCATTTTTATCTATCCCAGAGACTCTGATTCTAAAGAACGCCCTTGGTCGATGGAATCCGGTCTTTTTCCCGCGCATCAATGCTGACGGCCGCGCGCAGCGCACGAGCCAGTCCCTTGAAGCAGCTCTCGGCAATGTGATGCGCGTTCAAGCCGTAAATTGTCTCAACATGAAGCGTGATGCCGGCATTGATGGCAAAAGCCTGAAACCACTCGCGAACCAATTCAGTATCGAAATCGCCGATTTTCTCGCGCTCGAACTCAGTGCGGAACACAAGAAAGGGCCGCCCGGAAACGTCTACTGCTACTCGAGAGAGGGTTTCGTCCATGGGGAGGTAGGAATGGGCATAACGGGTAATGCCCTTTTTATCGCCCAGCGCATCCCGGAAGGCTTGGCCGAGAGCAATGCCGATATCTTCGACCGAATGGTGTTGATCGACTTCAAGGTCGCCCTTGCAGGAAACGGTCACATCAAAAAGGCTATGGCGGGCAAAAAGCGTCAGCATATGGTCGAGAAAGCCGATTCCCGAAGAAATCTTGGCTTCGCCGCTTCCGTCGAGGGCGATTGATACGGCAATATCCGTCTCGCCCGTTTTGCGCTTGATGCTGGCCGTTCTCATTGTCTTTTTGTCCCTATGGGGACCCCCTGAACTGATAGTGAAAGCCTCTACCCGCCAAAGCCCTGCCTGTCACGCCACTTGTCGTTCTGGCGATCCGTTTTTTTAGGGGCGCCGTCCGGACGGATGCGACTTGGCGCATTATATAAACGAGGCTAGAGCCAAGGTGATTGAAGGAATGAGAGCGATGCAAGACGAAGATCGGCGGTGGCGGGCCACAACCATTCTCATGGTTCGCAAAGATGATGAGGTTGTTATTGGCGGAGACGGCCAAGTGAGTCTTGGCCCAACGGTCATTAAAGGGAATGCCAAAAAAGTTCGTCGGCTCGGCAAAGGTGAAGTGATCGCTGGCTTTGCCGGTGCAACAGCTGATGCCTTCACACTTTTCGAGCGGCTGGAAGCCAAGCTCGAGCAATATCCGGGGCAATTGATGCGCGCCTCCGTTGAGCTCGCGAAAGATTGGCGGACCGACCGCTATCTCAGGCGCTT
>RFXE01000270.1 GCA_009921785.1 Alphaproteobacteria bacterium | reverse complement strand
TCGATCAGACGGACAAGACGATGGATAAGGTTCCCATGACGACGGCGGGCTTCAAGGCGCTTGAAGAAGAGTTGCGCCAACGCCAGCAAGAAGAACGCCCGCGGATCATTCAGGCGATTGCGGAAGCGCGCGCCCATGGCGACCTTTCGGAAAATGCCGAATATCATTCTGCGAAAGAACAGCAATCTTTGAACGAAGGTCGTATTGCTGAACTTGAAGATAAGATTTCGCGCGCTGAAGTCATTGATGTATCGAAACTCTCCGGCTCAACGATTAAATTCGGCGCAACCGTAAAACTTATCGATGATGATACGGATGAGGAAAAAACTTATAAAATCGTCGGTGATATGGAAGCCGATGTGAAAGACGGAAAAGTTTCAATCAGCTCCCCCATTGCACGCGCGTTGATCGGCAAGAAAACCGGCGACACGATTGAAGTGAACACACCGGGAGGTGGCAAGAGCTATGAAATCATCGATGTCCTCTATCGTTGATCGTCGACGTCTGGTTGCGGGCCTTCTGCTCGCGCCCATCCTGACGACATTCACAACGGGTTGCGTAACAGGTCGATCGCAAACGGAAACGGGCCCTCTCTACTCGGCCCTTCTCGTAAATGTCGAACCTGTTCGCGCGAAGGGCATTGATGGTTATGCAGACAAGATCGCGCTTTATCAAAAGCGTGGCCTTGCTGCAGCCTATCAAGGTGCGGTTGCCGCAAACAAAGCGTTGCCCACATTAACGGCTGAGATTCATTCGATCAGTTTCGGTAGTGAAACTGAATCCTTCTCATTTACATTGGGAACAAATAAACCAGTCTTTCCGCAGCACGTTTCCATCACCGATTGGCTTGAAGGTTTTGCGGTTATTCGCCAAGGCGGCAAAGAAATCAAACGTGTGAAAGTGCTTGCGGCACATCGCACAGAAGGACGTCGGCAATGGTCGATGGCGGATGATGAGCAGCGTTTGATTGAGTTGACCCGTTTCTTTGCCGACCGAGTGCGTGAAGAACTTGGCGACTGAAACGATAAAACGCCCCGTGATCTGGGCGCTTCTTTTACCGGAAGCCGGCTTTCGCTCCCAAGTTATGGGGCTTGCTGAAGCGCTGAATGATTTAGTGCATGGTACTGTGATCGAAAAGAATGTCGATCTGCGCGTGCCTTGGCGTTATCTGCCCTCGACACTCTGCCCGCTGCCTCTTGTCGGATTAACCGCAAACTCTGATCACCTTGTAGCACCCTGGCCAGATCTTGTGATCGGTTGCGGCCGACGAACCATTCCGCTCGCTCTTGCCATCAAGCACCTATCATCGGGTGCGACCAAAGCGGTGTTTATCCAAGACGCCAAAGCAGCCGCGCCAGAATTTGATCTCGTATTTCCGATGAATCATGACGGGCTTCAAGGACCGAATGTGATTGCGGTTGATACAGCGCTGCATCGTATTACGCCTGAAAAACTTGCATCAGGTCGTGATCACTGGCGTGCGCGTTTCGAGGGCTTGAAACGCCCGCTTATCGGCGTTGTGCTTGGTGGAAGCACGGCATCACTCCGCTTTACGGAAGCCTGTGCGCGTGACCTTGTGGCAAAGCTCGAAAGACTTGCCCGCGAAACCAGTGCTGGATTTGCCATTACGCCGTCAAGACGAACCGACCAACACGCGCTTGCTGTCATGCGCGACTTTGCTTTACGACAACCCAATACATGGTTGTGGGATGGAGAGAATGATAATCCCTATTTCGGCATTCTCGGATTAAGTGACGCACTGATCGTAACAGAAGATTCCGTATCGATGGTGTCGGAAGCGCTTATCGCGGGGAAACCCGTTGCCACGGTCCCGCTTGAAGGCCATGCGCGGCGGCATAAATTGTTCATCGACAATCTAAGAGCTAAAGGCGCGATTACGCGCTTTGACGGAACGCTCCCCCCCACATCGAGTGTGACCATTCCCAATGCAACACTGCGCGCAGCGGGTGCGGTGCGGGATTTGTTGGGTATTGGGCCGACAGTTAATTGACCTATAAGTCAGTGATGCACCCATCTCTTTACGTCATGACCGCCCTTGGCGCGGGTATCCATGACTTACTTGAGAACTTAAGTCGTGGATGGCAGGCACAAGGCCTGCCATGACGGCTGAGGAGGATGAAGCCCTAGTCTGACAATCACGGATTAGAGCACCAAATGAACTTGTGTGTGCCTTGAGCTTAACGTGCCTTACGCGGCAACGACGGGCTTTTCCGGATAAGACAATTGCTCCCGCGCACGCCATTCAGGCGTAACATAATTCAGGATCAGCGATTTACGCACGCCCGGAATGGTGCGCTTTTCAAAGCCGTGCCATGTATTGTCAGATGGCACAAAAATCATCGCGCTGTTTTTCGCAAAGGGTGAACAGCCGGTATGTGTATCGCGATCACTGTAGATATCTGTGCCGAGCTTGTCGTGACCCGGTTCATCCGAAAGATAAATCAGCATCGTGAATTTCTTCACGCCAAGATCCGTATGGGGTTCAAGCCAGAAGCCATCGGTGTCTTGCGCATATTCGAGACGAAGATAATTGCCCGTGAGATCAATGCCGCAGGCTTTGTTAAAGCGCGCAATGGTTGACGGCAGCTGCAGGTAGTCAGCTACAGCGTTACAAACAGGA
>RFXE01000269.1 GCA_009921785.1 Alphaproteobacteria bacterium | reverse complement strand
GTGATCTGGAAAGGTGTTTTCGGTCGCATGCGCTTTCGTCCCGAAGAGGGGCTCGAAGTTATCGCCACCGGCAAAGTCACATCCTATCCGCTAAAATCGAGCTATCAGATTGTCATCGATTCGATGGAGCCCGCCGGTGTTGGCGCGCTACTCGCTCAACTTGATGAAAGACGCCGCCGCCTCGAAGCAGAAGGACTTTTTGATCCGGCGCGCAAACAGCTTCTGCCCTTTCTGCCTCAAATCATCGGCGTTGTGACATCGCCGACAGGCGCTGTGATCCGCGATATTCTCCATCGTCTTGATGATCGCTTTCCGCGTCAAGTGATCGTGTGGCCTGTGCGGGTACAAGGTGAAGGCAGCGCCGAAGAAATTGCGCGCGCGATTGAAGGCTTCAACGCCTTGCCGGAAGGCGGTGCGATTCCAAAACCTGATTTGTTGATTGTCGCACGCGGGGGCGGATCGCTTGAAGATCTCTGGAGCTTCAATGAAGAGATCGTTGTGCGCGCAGCAGCCAACAGCATGATTCCGTTGATTGCCGCAGTCGGTCATGAAACCGATACAACGCTCATTGATTTTGCCGCTGATAGACGCGCACCGACACCAACAGGCGCTGCGGAAATGGCCGTCCCCGTGCGGATTGATCTTCTGACGCAAACCCATGATCTCGGCCGCCGCAACGCGCTCTCCGCGCGGCGTTTGCTCGATCGGCGCAAAACTGATTTGCGCGCGGCCTTCCGCGCCCTGCCGGCGCCGGATGCGCTTGTGGCTATTCCCCGCCAAAGACTCGACCTTGCGAGTGAACGTCTGGGGCGTGGACTTGAGCGCAACGCGGCACGTCATCGCGCGCGGCTCACGGATTTGTCGCGGCGCTTGTTGAAACTCTCGCCGCAAGCACGACTCTCTGGCTATCGCGCTCATATCGGCGGATTGCAGGGGCGGCTCGGCGCAGCGCGCGGCGCTCTTCTCAGGGCCGAACAGCAGCGGCTCACGCGCGAGCGTGAAAAGCTTATCGAGCTTTCCGCGCGGGCCCGCAAAGGGCTCGACCGGATTTTCGAACGCAAACGCACACGACTTCTCGGTTTGACGCCGCTTTTAAAGAGCCTTTCATACCAAGGCGTGTTGGAACGTGGGTTTGCGCTGGTGCTCGACGCCAAGGGCGCGCCTATTCGCGCGGCCAAAGCCATTAAACCGGGCGATGAATTGGCACTTCGCTTTGCCGATGGCACCATCGACGCGATTGCGAAAAGCAAATCAAAAGCGTAAAGAAACAGGATCATGTTGAACCGGATCGACCCCTCAGTCTCGCGCGATGAAGCCGTTGTCGAATTTCTCGACGGCGATTTTCGCGTCATCAAACCGGGAAAATTCGTGCGCTGCGCGATTACCAAAGAGCCAATCCCGCTCGATGAGCTGCGCTATTGGAATGTCGCGCGCCAAGAAGCCTATGCGAGCCGCGATGCCGTATTGATGGGCATGGGCGTGAAGGCAAGCCCCTAAATCAACCGGCTTTTCAAAATTTTTATAAGCGCTTCTTCGTGATCGAAGACGAGCGTAACCGGTAAGACCGCAATCTTGTCTGCAAGGTCAGGCGCAGCCGCAACGACACGCACATGATCTTTCGCCGTTGTCACGGGCAAAGCATGAAGACGGCGCGCTTCGGCGAGAAGACGCTCAATCTCGATGCGTGAGAAGAGATGATGATCCGGGAAGGACTCCATCTTTGTCACCTTCACACCACAGTCGCGTAACGTCCGCTCGAATTTTTCAGGCCGCCCAATGCCGCAAAAAGCGTAGACAGATCGTCCTTTGAGCGCATCAGCCATTCCGGCATCAGGAACGAGATTTGCCCGCATCAATCGATCATTGAACGCGTGCACGATAGTATCAGGCGCTTGCCCGCCAACACTCACGCATAAATCAACAAGAGGGATTTGAGCTTTAAGGGGCGCGCGTAAAGGACCCGCAGGCAAACAGAAGCTATTGCCGATGCCTTGGCCTGCATCGATCACGGCAATCGTCAGATCTTTTTGCAAAGATGGGTTCTGCATCCCGTCATCCATAATGATCACGCTGCCATGCTTTGCAGCCAGCATCGCACCCGCAACCCGATCATGAGCGACAATGGTTGGTGCAACAGCGGCAAGCAAAAGCGGCTCATCCCCCACATCATGCGGGCCATGCTTTACACCATCAACAAGCACGGGGCCGGAGAGAGCGCCGCCATGTCCGCGACTGAGAAAAACTGGCTTTTCACCTTGCGCTTTCAAGAGTGCCGCAAGCGCAAGAGCGACTGGGGTTTTGCCCGCACCACCGGCCACGAAATTGCCGACACAGATTAAGGGACATGGTGCTTTGACACCTTTCTGAGCCATACGTGACGCTGCAACCGCTCCATAGAACTCAGCAAGAGGCGACAACAGATGCGCAACAACGCCCGGCTCTTTCCACCAAAAAGCCGGCGCTTTCATCATGGCCGATTCCCAAGATGCATTTTTAAAAGATAGGGCGCGATCTCATGCATTGTGCGTCGAAGAGCGCCACCGATAGCGGTTACTGCGTTCGTGCCGCGTTCCGCCACTTCATCGCGCGCATCGCCATCATGGATCAGATGATCAAGCGTAGCGGCGAGATCATCCGCACT
>RFXE01000268.1 GCA_009921785.1 Alphaproteobacteria bacterium | reverse complement strand
CGCATGCGCAAAGAGCGGCCTTATGTGTTCACCAATATGCGCGAAGGCACAGGTCTTGAAACAGTTGCCGCCTTCATTGAAAAAGCGGGCGGATTAAAGCTCTAACTATTTAATTAGTGAAAATCGCGCGATTTTGGGAGCACGCGCGCATTGCGCGGGTGGCGCGCGCGCCCTTCGGGAACGGGGCGCTTCACTTCATCAGCATGGGCAAGCACAAGCGGCATGGTTTCTTGCGAGAGAAGCAGAAGATCGTCTGAACGATCTTCAATCTCTTCGACGACGAGATGCACAAGACCTTCTTCGCTGCGTTGCGCGCGCGCTTCAACCGCGACAAGCCGCGCACCCATCACCACTTTACGAAAACGCTCCAGCAAAGAGGGCCAGACGACGAGATTGGCGATGCCGGTTTCATCTTCAATCGTCATGAACACAACGCCCTTTGCGCTGCCGGGTTTTTGGCGAATGAGCACAACACCGGCTGCACGCACGCGGCGCCCATCAGCGAGATCGCGAATGGTGGCGCAGGGCAATGTGCCTTCGCTTTCATAAAGATCACGCAAAAACATCATCGGATGACCTTTGAGTGACAGACGCAAAGTTTGATAATCGGCCACCACATGTTCGCTCAAGGGCATTTCAGGCAGCGTGACAAGCGGCTCATCAGCCAACTCTTGTACCCGCGCCGCTTCGAATAAGGGTAGAGGATCAGAATCCGGTAAGCGCCTCACCGTCCATGCGGCTTCACGTCGATCAAGATTGATCGAGCGCATCGCATCCGCCTCCGCAAGCAGCACAAGTGCGCGTGCGGGTAAATCAGCGCGGCGCTTTACCATTTCAGCAGAGGGATAAAATCCGTTGCGATAGGCGGATATGCGATCAGCCCAGTCTTCACGAAATCCGTCGATTTGACGAAAGCCCAAACGCAAAGCGAGCGCGTGATCTTTGCGTTCTTCAAGTGTGGCGTCCCAGCGGCTGGCATTGATATCGGGTGCGCGCGCTTCAACACCATGATCCGTTGCATCGCGTACAATTTGTGCGGGCGCATAAAAACCCATCGGCTGACTATTCAAAAGCCCCGCTGCAAAGGCGGCGGGATGATGGCATTTCAGCCAAGCGGACGCGTAAACAAGCAAAGCGAATGAGGCCGCGTGACTTTCAGGAAAACCATATTCGCCGAAGCCTTCAATCTGTTTGAAACAGCGCGCCGCAAAATCCGCTTCATAGCCACGGCTCACCATGCCATGCACCATTTTTTCCTGAAAGAGATGAATAGTGCCCACACGGCGGAAGGTCGCCATCGCGCGGCGGAGCTTGTTGGCTTCTTCCGGTGTGAATTTTGCCGCTTCAATCGCAATGCGCATCGCTTGTTCTTGAAACAGTGGCACGCCTAATGTTTTACCAAGCACGCGTTCGAGTTCATCTTTCGGGCCATGGGCGGGTGACGGCGAGGGATAATTCACACGCTCTTTGCCTTGCCGGCGGCGTAAATAGGGATGCACCATATCGCCTTGAATGGGGCCAGGCCGCACAATCGCGACTTCAATCACGAGATCATAAAAACAAGCGGGCTTGATGCGCGGCAACATATTCATCTGCGCACGGCTCTCCACCTGAAACACGCCGACGGAATCAGCTTTTTGCAGCATCGCATAAACACGCGGGTCTTCACGCGGGATCGTAGCAAGTTCAAGTTGCGGGCCGCCATGCATTGCAATCAAATCAAGCGCTTTGCGGATACAGGTGAGCATGCCAAGCGCGAGCACATCGACTTTCATCAGACCGAGTGCAGAAATATCGTCTTTATCCCATTCGATGAAGGTGCGCTCATCCATGGCCGCATTGCCAATCGGCACCGTCTCATCAAGCCGTCCGCGTGTAAGCACAAAGCCGCCGACATGTTGCGAGAGATGACGCGGGAACCCTTGAATCTCCATCGCGATATCCACCGCCAAGCGGATCATCGGATTTTTTGCGTCAAGTCCAGCCTCAGTAATCTGGCTATCCGTCAAGCCTTTGCCCCATGAGCCCCATACGGTATTGGCAAGCGCGGCGGTCACATCTTCGGTAAGGCCCAAGGCTTTGCCGACATCGCGTATAGCGCTGCGAGGGCGATAAGAAATAACCGTTGCAGCAAGCCCTGCGCGTTCGCGACCATAACGCTCATAAATCCATTGAATAACTTCTTCGCGCCGCTCATGTTCAAAGTCGACATCAATATCAGGAGGCTCGCGTCGTTCGGCGGAAATGAAACGCTCGAACAACAAATCGATCTCGGTCGGATCAACGGCTGTGATGCCCAAGCAATAACAGACAACAGAATTTGCCGCTGAGCCACGCCCTTGGCAAAGAATATTTTTAGAACGCGCGAAGCTCACAATATCATTCACGGTCAAAAAATAAGGCGCGTAATCAAGCTCCTCAATGAGCGTGAGTTCTTTTTGAAGTGCGGCTTTGATTTTATCAGGCACGCCGTTCTTGTAACGACGTTGAGCGCCCTCATAGGCAAGATCAGTGAGATGCCCTTGCGGGGTTTTGCCTTGCGGTACGGGTTCATCGGGATATTCATAGCGCAAATCATCAAGCGAAAATTTCAAACGCGCGAGAAAACGTGTTGTCTCTGCGATGGCCTCCGGATGATCACGAAAAATTCGTGTCATCTC
>RFXE01000267.1 GCA_009921785.1 Alphaproteobacteria bacterium | reverse complement strand
CCGATATTGATCAGCACGCCTTGCGGACCAAGCGCCTGCAACACTTCCGCATTGATAATGTGTTTTGTTGACGCGCCGCCGGGCGCTATGCTCATCAGAATATCGACGTTCTTCGCCATCTCAGTGAGTGACGCATAATAGCGATAGGGTACGTCGTCTTGTTTGCTGCGGCCATGATAGGCAATGGATAGACCGAAGGCTTCACAACGTGTCGCAACCGCTTTGCCGATACGACCGAGTGCCAGAATACCAATGGTCTTTCCGCGCATTGTATTCGCTGTGAGAGGATAGGGGCCTTTATTGACCCAGTGCCCCGCACGCAGCCAACGTTCTGATTGCGGCAATTCGCGAATGGTCATGAGGAGAAGGCCCAAGGCGGTGTCAGCGACTTCTTCGGTCAATACATCCGGCGTGTTGGTGACGATGATTCCGTTTTGTCCGGCCCATTTCGCATCGACCGTGTCATAACCCACACCAAAATTCGCAACGAGCTTCAAATTCGGGAATCGCGACATATAGGCGCCATCCACCGCGATATGGGCGCCGGTGGCGATGGCGCCAATCTCGCTGGCATGTGCAGCCAGAAACGCCTCGGGGTCGCTTTGCTCCCAAAGGCAATGCAATTTGCCGGTTGCGCGCAGTCCGTCGATAATCATGGGCATCATGCGGGTGGGTGCTAGAATGCCGGTCGCTTTCATGGTGGACGTACTCCCGAGGGGCTGCGGTTCGAATAAGTGTCCGAATCCGGTTGTTCTTTGTCCCCTGCATATGACCAATTCTTGATTTTCGTGCAATGCGTGTGGAAAGTGGTTTCCGGGGAGGCCACCGAACCGGTGGTCACGAACAGGACAAAAACAATGGAAAAGATCGGCTTTATCGGCCTTGGCTATATGGGCCATGGCATGGCGAAAAATATCGTGGAAAAGGGTTATGAGCTGACAGTTGTTGGCCATCGTAACCGCGCGCCGATTGAGGATGTTGTGAAACGCGGCGCCAAAGAAGCCAAATCAATCCCTGAACTCGCCCGCGCTTCAACGATTGTTTTTCTTTGTGTGACGGGTTCGAAAGAAGTTGAAGCCGTTATTCTTGGCGAGAATGGATTGGTCCAGCATTTGGCCGCGGGATCGATCATTGTCGACACATCAACATCTGATCCCGTCTCGACCATGAAGCTTTATGCCGAATGCGCTGCGCGCGGTATCACGCTCGTGGACGCGCCTTTGAGCCGCACACCGAAAGAAGCGTGGGAAGGCACACTCGACACAATGGTTGGCGCGACGGATGAGATATTTGCGCGCGTGAAGCCTGTCATGGAGAAATGGGCCGGACGTGTCATTCATGTTGGCGGACCGGGTGATGGTCACCGCATGAAACTCGTCAATAATTTCTTGTCACTCGGTTATGCTGCGCTTTATTCGGAAGCATTGGTCGTTGCACGCAAAGTCGGTATCACGCCGGACCGCTTTGATAGCGTCATTCGTGGTGGTCGTATGGATTGCGGCTTCTATCAAACCTTTATGAAATATACTTTGGAGCGTGATATCAACGCGCATAAATTTACGCTCGCGAATGCGTATAAAGACACACGCTATCTTGAATCCATGGCGGATGATGCGGGTGTTTCAAATCCACTCGGCAATGCGATTAAAAACATCTATACGATGGCTATTAATCAGGGCCGTGGTGATGATTTCGTGCCGATGCTCGGTGATTATGTTGCCGAGCTTAATGGCACGAAGCTTGGCGAAAGACCGAAGTGAAGAGGCTTCAAATTTTGCTTCAATGCGCCTGTTTTGAAAATCCGCGGCTTTCCTGAAAAATCAGGTAAAGCCCGGATAAAATAATAATGACGCCACCTGCGATTGTGTATGAGTCAGGTACATCGCCAAAAATAAGATAGCCTGAAAGCGTCATCCAGCCGAGCTGTGTATACATGAAGGGTGAGAGCACATAGGCCGGTGCATAGCGATAGGCTTTGATCAAAAAGAAATGCCCAACCGCACCAAAGAGGCCGGTACAAAGCATGAGACTCCACGTCAAAAGATCAGGCGGCGTTTCCCAAAAAAAGGGTAAGCCGAAAGACAGTACAAGTGCGCCAACAAGACCTGAATAAACCAGTGTCGTTTCGGTTTGATCATAGCCCGCGAGATGACGCGTCATCAGCGCATACGCGGCATAACAACACATTCCCAGAATCGAGAGAATGGCAATCGGGTGAATGCCGCCGAAGCCGGGGCGCGCAACTGCAACGACTCCCAGAAAACCTATACCGATCGCGATGAAACGATCTCGAGGCACACGCTCCCCCAAAACGGGACCGCTCAATGCCGATACGAGCAACGGCGTCGCGAGTGCAATCGTCGTTGTTTGCGCGAGTTGGAGATAATTCAACGCCACAAAATTCGCGAGCGTTGACCCCAAAAGAAGAAGAGAACGAATAATCTGCACGCGCGGCTTTTTCGTTACGAGTACGCCCGGCCGCGTCCAAGGATTAATGACGGTCAAGACAATGAAGACGCTAAATGTATAGCGCGCCCAAACCACTTGAATGGTGGGAATCGAATGGTTCAACCATTTGGCAGTCGTATCAAGGCCTGTGAAACAGATAAAAGTCAGGCATATCAGCCCAATACCAATCAGGCGGTCGATTTTTTGATCACGCGGTGGGAGCTCGGCAGGAGACATGTACAATTTCAACT
>RFXE01000266.1 GCA_009921785.1 Alphaproteobacteria bacterium | reverse complement strand
GTCTCGAAAGTTGAGGCCGAGCCCCTGCTCGAAGGCCGCCAGATGACCATGATCATGGCGCCGCGCTAAACCGCTTTCGATTCGGAAAATTTGTGCTCTCGGCAAGGCCGCCACAAAATGTGGTGGCCTTTTGCTTTTTGCCCTCAAGGGGTTCGCCTTGACTCCCCCTCCAATTCGCGGAATCTATGAGAACAAATAGTGAACATTTAAAAGAAAGCCGCCCCGATGCCTATCGCGTCGTCCGATTTGCAGTCCCTGCGCCAGTCGATTTCGAAAATCGGCCGGGACGGCAGCGCGCGTCCGATGGATCCGGTCTCGAAAAAGATGCCGATTGGCCATCCCGCGCTCGACCAGGTGCTGGGCGGTGGGCTCGCGCGGGATGCGCTTCATGAAGTGGTTCCGCAAAGCCCTTCCGACTTAGCCGCCGCCACAGGGTTTGCGCTCGGGCTCATCGGACGGCTTGCCCAAGGGCGCGACTGGGTCTGGGTCGGGGAAGAAATGACCCGCCATGAAGGTGGGCAAGCCTATGGGCCAGGACTCAAAAATTTCGGGCTCGATCCCGCTCGTCTTCTGCTCGTGGCGCCGCGCGTGGCCGAAGACGGATTGAAAGCGGCCGAAGACGCGTTGCGCTGCGCCGCACTCGGCGCCGTGTTGTTGGAGCCTTGGGGGCATCCGAAACAACTCGATCTTGTGGCCTTGCGACGCCTTTCCCTTGCGGCAGAAGAAAACACTGTGCCGCTCATTATCCTGCGGCATGGCGGGCAGAGTTTAGCCGGCAGTCTGCGCACGCGATGGCGTGTGGCAGCGGCCCCGAGTCAGGGGCGCGAGAGCGTGGGGAATCCGCGCTTCGCCCTCACGCTTCTTCTTAATCGACAAGCCGGCGCGCAAGGCGCGGGTGGTTCATGGACAACGGAGTGGAGTCATGGTGAGCGTTTGTTCCGACCGGCGGATTCTGTCGATCATCTTTCCGCATCTACCGACCGACAGACTGAAACGCCGGACGCGGCTTAACTTTCCAAGCGATCAGACGAACAAGCCGCTGATCATCGTTGAAAAAATAAAAGGCGCGCTTGTGATTGTCGCGCTTGATCGTCACGCGCTGGCAGTAGGCCTTTCAAAAGGCATGACGCTCGCCACCGCACGTGCACTCTGCCCCGCGCTTGATGTCGCCGAAAGTGACAGGCTCGCTGATCGTCAGCTCATCGAACAAGTTGCCTCATGGATGGAGCGCTATACGCCTTGCGTCGGTTTGCTTGCCGCTGATGGCGAGCCCCCTGAAGGTGTAGCGCTCGATATCACCGGTGCCGCGCATCTTTTAGGTGGTGAAGAGTCATTGCTTGCAGATTGTCTCACGCGTTTGCGCGCGCAAGGATTTGACGCCTCCGCCGCGATTGCCGGAACCGCCGAATGCGCGGCCGCTTTTGCGCGTTTCAAAGATGAGGCGATTATCATTCCCGCAGGCACAGAGCCACAAGCCGCAGCCTCTTTGCCGATTGCCGCTTTGGGACTTTCATCAAGTGATGTGATTGCGCTCGCGCGTCTCGGTTTGAAAACCATTGATGATCTTGCCTCGCGACCGCGCGCGCCTTTGGCTGCCCGTTTTGGTCGCGATCTTCTGGCGCGCCTTGATCGCGTGCGCGGTGTTGTTGAAACGCCGATTACGCCGCGTCGTTTCATTCCGGCCTTTATCACCGAGCGTCGCTTTGCCGAACCCATCGGCCATGAAGATGATATTCATCGCACGATCCTCACACTCGCCGCTGATCTTGCGCGCATGCTTGAAAAACAAGGGCAAGGCGGACGGCGATTCGAACTCGCGTTCTTTCGTGCTGATGGCGCGATGCGTCGATTGGGTATTGAAACCGCGCGCCCTTTGCGTGATCCGAAAGGCGTGATGCGGCTCTTTCGTGATCGGCTTGATACGCTTGCTGATCCGCTTGATCCCGGTTTTGGCTTCGATGTCATCCGCCTCTCTGTGCCGGTTGCGGAAATACTCGATGCGCATGAACCGGATTTTGATGGGCGTATGGATCTTGCCGAAGACCTTGCCGCTTTGATTGAAAAACTTGGTGTACGTTTGCACCCCTCTCGCGTGATGCGGCTTCATGCCGAAGATACGCATCTTCCTGAACGCGCGATGCGTCGTCTTCCCGCACAAGATGGCAATGCCGCGCTTGCGACCGAATGGGATTTATGGAGCGATGCCGATCTTCCGCCCTTGCGACCAATTCGTCTCATTGATCCGCCTGAACCTGTCGATGTGATTGCCGAAGTGCCAGAGGGACCACCAATCCGCTTTCGCTGGCGGCGTGTGTTTCATGTTGTCGTCAAAGCGGAAGGGCCGGAACGTCTTGCGCCTGAATGGTGGCGCATGACCGGACAGGCTTTGCCACCCACACGCGATTATTATCGTGTCGAGAATGAACAAGGCGCACGCTTCTGGCTCTTTCGCGCCGGACTCTATGAGCGCGAAACTCATGAGCCGCGTTGGTTCATCCAAGGATTGTTTGGATGACAGGATCACTCCAAAATTTTGCTCATAATGCGCGGTGCAATATGACCGCAGCCGAAGAGCATTTGTGGCGTTATTTACGATCAGATATCGCGCTTGAAAAAACACATTTTCGCCGACAGGTTATTTTAGGACATTATATTGTTGATTTCTGTTGCCATGCCTCGCGCCTTATCATTGAGGTTGATGGCGCAACGCATTCAAAAGATCAGGAAATA